>VRUH01000020.1:47787-66068 GCA_019456185.1 Candidatus Glassbacteria bacterium
GCCAGGCTGAAGGCCTTGGGCAGACTCGGACCCACCGGGTTGCCGCTGCCGTTGACATCAGTGTCCAGATCGTCGCCGGCGGTCATGTTGCTGGCAAAGTTAAACGGACTGGCCGGTCCGACAGTGGAGCCGAAACTGCTGCTCCAGCCATTGCCGATAGCGTTCATCCTGATCTCGTCGCCTTCCTTCCACACGAACACCTCGCCCGTGGCGGCGTCCTTGAGATTACCCAGGTTGACCACCCAGAAACCGTCCTTATCCGTCAATGCGCTCAACCGGCCGCTTTCCAACTCGTCGCGCACCACCTGCACGGTGATGAACACGCCGGTCTGCGGCTGTCCGGACTCATCGACCAGGCGTCCGTAGAGCGTATAAGGATTCATGCCTATTCCAACCGGCGTGGCAGTAAACTTGCCGCTCAGCTCCTCGGCCGCTCCCTCCACGCGCCAGCTGTACTGCTTGCCGGGCTCCAGGCCGGTGACCTGGACGATGCTTACCTGTCCGGGCACGGCAGCCGACTGAGGCAGGAACACGCGCGATGTGCCGTCTTCGAGCGCGGTGACCACCAGCTTACCGGTTGCCGCGCTGCCGGTAGTCCAGGCCACGGTAGCGGCGCTGCTGCTGAGGTTGCTGACCGTGGCGAACGCGGATATCTGGCTGCTGGGTGACGGATTGACCACTATCCCCGCCGGCGACGTCCCGTCTGCCGGCTGGTCGGTAGTGGAAGCCAGCAGCAGCACCGGACCGTTGGGATCCCAGCTGCCGGCCGCGGTGACTTCGAAAATATAGGCCTCGCCGACTGAGAAATCGAAATTGAAGCCCGCAAAACTGGCGCCGTTACGGATATACTGCTCGTAACTCTGCAATTGTGCGTTGAACCTGTAAATCGCGCTGACTTCCGCGATATTTGTCAGGATCTGGTTTGCGTCCCAGGAGTAGAACAGATCGTTATCCATGGCGGGCATGGTCAAGAAATATATGCCGGCCCCGGCGAAATCCACGACAGGCAGGACTGAGGAATAAACCCGTCCTGTCAGTTCGATATCCGTGGTGCTGCTGACCTTGACGAAATACCCCTCCTGGGCCTCGAGCGTGAAATCATCTGCGCCGTAATAATTACCCTGGATCGAGCGCGTAATGGTCTCCTGAGTACTGGTGGCGGTGATATAGCGGGTGATCGACGGGGAGCCGCCAACGATTTCATCAAGCAGATCCTCGGCGGTGGAAATTTCGCCCTTGAGCAGCTTGACCGGCAGTCCAATCAGGTTCAGACCTGTCTTGAGCTCCAGGTTGTACTCCGCCAGCGGCAGCAATTTGACGGCATTGATCGTCATGGGACTGGCTCCGGCGGCCGCCCTGACCGTGTCGTACTGCTCGAAACCCATTTCGGAACCGTCGAACTCGAAGAGCAGGTAATCACCCTCGGCGTGCGAGAAGTTTGTCCCGTCCGAGTTTTTCAGGTTGCCCAGTTCAAGCAGCCAGGTGCTGTCGCTGCCAACTGTCGAGGTGATCGGCAACGAGGTATCCGATATGCTGGCGGCGCTGACCACTTTCAGAGTCACGGCGGCATCTTCGGCGGCTCCGTTCCAGTAGTACGCATTGCCGGTAACGGTAAACAGATCGCCGGTGCCCGCCGTAGAGGCCAGGGTACGGAACCGGAAGGCAGAAAGATTGCTGTTCTGCGTCACGTCGCTCAAATTTATCTTCTGCGGAGCATAAGGCCCATCCACATTACTCAGTGTATCGGCGATATAGATCCCCTCTGTCGTGGCGATAAAGAACCGGTAGAGCGTTCCCGGCGCAAGGTCTTCGAGCTGGATTACATGGACCCCGTCGCTGCCGGAGGTCTGGTCATAAAAGACCTGCACGGTGCTCACCAGGCTCGACATGCCGCCGCTGTATTCGACAAATACCGGCACGCTCCAGCTGCTGCCGCCGGGGTGAATGTCAAGTGTATCGCTGGATGCGGCCACTACAACACTGTCGGTACCCGTGTAGTTTGAGCGATAGCGGATGATGGCGCTGGTGGCCGTTACACTGGTGATTTCGAGGTTCTCCACACCTGCCGAATCGAGTACGACCACGAACGGATAGGTATCGAAACCGCCGTAGATCGCGCTACGCACGATAATCGTATCCGGAACGAGATAACTTAACGTGTTATCCAATCCTGATGGCGGCACTCCTGATGGCACCGAGGCTACAATCCTGGTTTTCGACCAGGAAATAATGTTCGCATCGATATTCTGGCGGCTACCGTTGGAGTATGCGTAGAACTGTACCCGGCTCGTATCTTCCTCGGCCTGATCGTAAAGCCCGAACCCGCTGCCGTAAATCACGAACTCCGTATTTATCGAACCGTAAGCGGGTTCCACGCGCGTAATAGTCGGAGCCGGAGCTACCCGGAACTTGATCGGGTTGGCGGTGGCTTTAGGATCGATCGTGTCCGCGTCGGTGGCGGTGATGGTCCAGCTGTAGGTAACAGTGTCCGTCTCGCTCGGAGTCCAGACATTGAGGCCCGTGGTCGAATTGAGCGTGCCTGGATGGTTGCCGCTGGCCGTGAAAGTAAGCGGATAACCGACCGAGTCGCCAACCAGAAAGTCTGGATCGTAAACATAGCTGCTGAAATATGTGCTGTCAGCCTGGTTGTTGTTGACCGTTATCGAGCTTACCGCCTGTACACTGTCCGGCTCGGCGGATTCAGGCGCATTGCTAAACGCCAGCGCGCTGTCCGAGGGGGTGCTGGTGATATCCAGATCCCAGATCGGCGGCCGGTTCGTGTTGTGCACTGTCAGGGCCATGGTGTCGGCCACGAGCGAAGTACCATCGCTGACCATCACAACCAGGGTATCCGCTTTCTCGGCAGCCGTGGCCAGGCTGAAAGGTATCTGCAGACGGATCCGGAAACTGGTTGCGGTCCCGCCCGTCTCGGTCGAGGAGGTATCGGCCACCAGGGTGTCGACCGACCCGCTGCGGGCGATAAACTGGTTGAAGCCGGCCAGATTGCCGGTGGCGCTATCGCCTTTGGCCACGCCGCGCAGGCTGTCGCCCCAGAGCATACCGAAAGCGATCACGTCGTTCACCTCTCCCTGGGCGCTGTCCTGGTCGGAGGCGTAGTAAGTTATCACGACGCTGTCGCCCTCGTAGACACTCAACGCGGTGTCTGTACTGCTGTCGAAATTAAAGGTATTGGTAGTCTGCTGGTCCTGGGAGTTGATATACAGGATAGTTCTCCTGGTAAACGCCGGAGGTGGATTGGGCAGTGAATCGTTAACCAGGATAAACAGGCTGTCGAGGCCCTCGCTGTTGCCCTGGTTGGAATCGTCGACAGCCCTGAAATACACCACGTACAGGCTGTCTTTCAGCTCACCCAGGCCAACCCCCACGCTCGCCTCGTCGCCGTTTACGGTTTCACTCGAGGTGCTGCCGTCGGAGATATTGGCATCCACGAACCAGTAACCGCCATGCTGCGAATCGTCTGTGCCGCCGTCGCCCTGCACGAAACTGGGCACCCAGCGGAACAGGCCGGTGGCTGTAAAAGTAGCTCCTGCCGGCTTATTGTCTATTTCGTAGCGCAGGATGTTGTCGTCACGGTTGTTACCGGAGATCCCGTCGCCGTTCTGGCTCTTGAACTTTGAGCCCGGATAGATACCATCGGTTGCACCCGGTACCTCGCCGCCCACCATCTGGTTGTTGGGATCGATAAAACCGGTGATCTGGATTTCCAGAGTGTCGCCCTCGTTAATTGAGACAAATCCGTTTGCGCCCTGATAGTTCGGATAAGTCTGCGTATCACCTCCCACATCGTCCGAATCAAAACTGTAGACCGCAGCGTACCAGGAGCCGAGGTTGACTATGCTGGCCCTGCCCTCAGTAGGATAGGCCGGATCGGCCCCCGACTCGGTGCCACCCAGGGTCAGGCGGCTGGCGGTCGGGTTGCCGCGGGCCTTCCGGTCGGTTTCGATATTTCCGCCGACCAGGTAGCCGTTGAAGCCCCGAGCGTTGTCATCTCCTGTGTATGCGAAGTCGCCGCCGTAAAACACACGCGTGTTGGGATCGGCGACCGCCCCGCCGTAGTCTGAATTGATCAATGCGGCCGCGTTCCCATCATATGGAGATATGATCGAAAACGTGGTGGGAACCGGCGCGGTGTTCTGGGCCCTCAATCCGGTTGCCCAGAGCGTGGCGGTGATGGCGAGTGCGAAAACAATCGCCTGTCTGGATCGAAGCAGCATGGCTCTCTCCTTGAGAGGGATGGTTCACTCCATTAAACCAATGATTTATCGGTATCCTGTATATATCCGCTTATACTTCTCCGCCCCGTGTGTTGGGCAACATGCATGCCAGCAATTTGCTAATTCATCTATGTTGCTATTTTTCATTGCCTTACGGACTATAACCGGGCTGGCCAATGTGGTAATTTCAAAGAAAAGGTATATTTTGCCGTGACAATTTTTCATTTTTTATGCTTTAATAGGCATATTTTGCCGTGTATCGGCCGGAGTTGAATCATGATGAGAGAAAAGCTCACTCCGATACATTGCCGGTTAGTCTGGCCTGGATTGGATGGAATAATGTGCCGGGGCGGGGGAGGAAACAGAGGACAGGGCAAAATAAAAAGCCGGCCGGAGCATGGCGCCCCGGCCGGCCTTTAACTTACTTGCTGAATGCTGCTGTTACTTACTTGAGCAGCACCATCTTACGGGTTGACACGAAGTTGCCGGCCTTGATCCGGTAGAAGTACACGCCGGAGGAGACCGATTCGCCTGTGTCGTTGTTGCCGTCCCACTGGACAACGTAGTGCCCGGCGTCCTTGACCGCATCAACCAGCGTCTTGACTACCTGACCGCGGACATTGAAGACCCTGAGCTGGACCTTGACACCGCTGGTCTCGCTGTCGGGAATGTCGTAGGCGATAGTTGTCGACGGGTTGAACGGGTTCGGATAGTTCTGAACCAGAGCGGCCACCTTGGGCAGAGCCACGCGAGCCACCTGGTCCTTATCCTGGGACGCGGCACCGTCGGTATCGGAGACACGCACCACGTTCTGCGGGCTGTTTCCGGTCACCAGGGTGCGGAACGAGGTGGAGGCACTGCCGAATACCGCGCTCACACGCAGCTCGTCACCGGCTTTCCACTCATACACTCCACCGTCGGCCAGTTTCAGGTTGGCCAGGTTCACGTTCCAGAAGCCTTCCTCGTCGGTAATACCGGCGATAACCTTGCTGACTATGTCATCGCGCTTGGCCTCGAGATAGACCAGGGCGCCGGCCAGGGGCTCACCGCTCTCATCGACCATGCGGCCGTAGACGGTGTAAGGCAGACCGATGCCGATCTTGCTGGTCGTGAAGGCGAAAGGCTTGCCGTTGTCATTGTAGGTAACGCCGTTGGAGACGATCTCGTAGATGTATTCGGTCTCAGGTTCCAGACCGAGAATCACCTGCGAGCCGGCGCCGCCGCTGAAGTCGCCCGGTAAGTAATCGACGAAGTGGGTCAGACCCTGGCTGGCTTTACCGTAGCGGATCTGGGCAGCCACGTTGCTGTTGCCGATCCAGGTTACCCTGGCCGCGCTGCTCGTGAGGTCGCTGAGACGCACGTTGCTCACCGAACCGGCCACCGAGGACCCACTCACATCGAGAGTAAGCGAAGGAGCCACGCCGGTGATGTTGCCGAACTTCTGGCTGGTGTTGGCCAGCAGCACGCCTACCGGCGTATTGATATCCCACTGGCTCGCCGCCGAGGTCTGCAGGATGTATCCCTCACTGGCGTCGATATGGAAATCGGTGCCGATGAACTGGCCGGTGCCTGCGGCGATAAACGCTTGCTCGTAGCCCTGAAGATCTTCGTTGTAGCGGAAGATTTCATTGGAGTTCGCGATATTGGCCAGCATCGACCTGGCGCTCCAGGCGTAGAACAGGTCCGAACTCTGCGCCGGACGCGCGATCCACCACAAGCCGGCGGATTCGAATACCATCGGATCGAGTTCCGCCCCGTAGATGTTGCCGCTGAGGCTGACGTACTCAAGTCCGTCGACAGAGACGAAGTAAGCATCGTAGTAATTGCCGTCGGAATTAGCCAGGTTCCAGTCGGCGGCGCCGATGAACGGGTCGGCGCCAGCGGAGATAGTACGGATAATGGACTCCAGCGTGGACGTTGCGGTCACGTACCTGGTGATCGACGGACTACCGCCTGAGATCACGCCGAGGAGTTCCTTAGCCGTCTGCGGCTCCGAGGTGAACAGGTTGACCGGGATACCGATCAGGTTCAAGCCGACCCTCAGACGGAGATCGTAGTCCACGACAGGACTCAGCAAAGTACCATCGGCAGTCTGATTGATTTCCTGAGGATGAGTCGCGGCACGGGCCCTGACGAACTTGGTGTACCCGGCGTCCTTGTCGGCGGTGATCGTCACGATCAGGTAGTCGCCTTCCTTGTGCTGGTATTGACGGTCGGCAACACCGGTGGTATCGGTAACCGCATCACCAAGGTTCAGGACCCAGGAACTGTCGCTGCCGACAGTGGCGTTCAACGGCAGAGTGGTATCGGCCAGGTTGTCCTTGTCGACGATCATGACTGTTACCAGGGCGCCAAAGCCTGAAGTCGTGGCGGTGAACACTTTTCCACCGATAGCGAAGGCTTCGCCGCTGCTGTTCTGCGCCGGAGATGTATCGAACTTGAACGCGCCGATAGAGGTATTACCGGAAAAGTCACGGTTGATCTTGGCCGGTGTGTAGGGACCGTTCAGAGTCCCGGAACTATCGCCGAAGAAGATACGATTGTCCATGGCCAGGAAGAAGAGGTAATTCGTTGCGGGCACCAGGTTTTCCAACAGCACCGTGTGGATCTGGTCGGTACTCTGGCTAGCCCCTACATAGGTATCGACGGTGGACCGAATGTCCGAAGCCGTTCCGTCGGGGTTCTGGATTACGAACACCGGGTAGAAAACGCCCGTACCTGCTTCGTCCGAATACTCGGGTATCGGGAGAATACCTGTTTCATCCTCGATCTCCAGGGTATCCGCGAAGGTGGCGACAACAATGCTGTCTCCACCGCTGAAGGCAGTGCGCCACGTGATTGTCGCCGAAGTCGAAGTGATGTTGGTGACTTCCATGTTGAACACCGTGTTGGTATCCGCGGCTGTGATCACGTATGGATATAAAGTCGGAGTGTTGAACACGGAACTGTACACCTCGATCGTATCCGGGATCACCATGACGACCGGAGGACTGGTATAGCTGGACGGGGTCGCGCCGGGCGGAATGGCAACGTTAATCCGGTCCCGGCTCCAGGAATTGACAGTTGCACGGAGATTCTGCGCAATTCCATTGCTGTTGCGGTTGCGGAAGATAACCCGGCTGGGCGTATTGCTGACAATATCCAGCAGACCGAATCCGGCTCCGAAGATGGTAATATCCTGACCGGGATAACCGGTGAGAGGATAGATCTCACCGACATCCGGCTCCGGGGCCACTCTGAGAACCAGGTTAGCCAACGCAGTCTGTGGATCGGTAAGATCGGTATCGGTCACGCTGATCGGGTAATCGAAGCTGACAGTGTCCTCGAACGTGAGGTTGATCTCCAGCAGACCGTTCTGAGTGAAAACGTTACCCAGCGACGAGGTCGTGGCGAAAGTCACTCCCGGTCCCAGCGAATCGCCGATCAGAGGATCGGGGTCGTAGACATAAGCCGAGAAGTACAGCGTGTCCACAATCCCATTGGTCACGGCAAGCGGAGTGAATGGAGGTACGCTGTCGGCATCGACTGCCGCCGGATCGAAAGCATAAGTCAGCGTGCTGTCTCTCGGCCTGCTGGAGGTATCCGGATCCCAGATCGGAGGCCGGTTGATATTCGCGATCACGAACCGGACCAGCGAGGTATCCGCATTGCTGCTCGCATCGTTAACCCGGACCTCTAGTTCCATCGTGTCAGGATCACCGGCGCCCACGGTGTCGGCGATATTGTAGGCCACCTGCAGGCGGACTTTCAGTCCCACCACGATGCTGTTGGTCTTGATCGTATCCACGCGGAGAGCCAGTGAGTCGACCGCGCTGGTGACATCATGCAGGAAATCGGACCAGTCGAGAACCTCGAAATCGATGACCTGGTTGTTCCCGCCACCCCTTGCGCTGTCCTGGTCGGAAGCGTAGAAAGTGATCTGAATGCTGTCGCCTTCGCTGTAGTGCAGAGCCGAGTCAACCGAGATAGTGTAGTTCTGTACCGTACCCGACGGGCGCACGACCTCATGCCTGGTGAACGCCGGAGGCGGATTGGCGATCGAGTCGTTGACCAGGATGAACAGAGAGTCCATGCCGGTCATCGGAGGAATACCGTCATCAGTAGCTGTAAAGTAAACTACATAGAGACTGTCCGCCAATTCACCAGAGCCTATACCCACGTTACCAGAACCGTCAGCCACCGTATCCGGCGTAATCGAAGAAGCCGTAGAGCCGTTGGAGATGTTGGCGTCAACAAAGAAAACTCCGTTACGGACACTGTTGTCATAGGCACCGTCACCCTGGATGAAATTGGGTGACCATACGAACAGGTTGCCATTGAAATTCGCCCCTGCCGGCAGCGAACTGGGCACAACGCCGAAACGCACACCGTTAGCCGAGTCGTTTAGCGGATTTGCTATATCGAACGCGTAGGACGTTGACTTAAACTTGGCTCCAGGATAATCACCACCTGTAGCGGGAGTCCCTGCAATATCAGTGTTGTTCGGATCCACGTATCCCGTAAGCCTTATTACTAATGAATCCTCCTCGTTTACTGCGATAAAACCATTTCCCCCTCTATACCAAGGAACCGAAGCATTAACCGCTATGCCACCATCATAGACGTCATCAGCATCGAACTCATCCAAATCTCCTGCGGCAGCGGGATTTGAGGAATAAGCACCAGGCATATTAGCAACAGAAGCCAACCATGGTCTTGTAATAATCGTACCCTGGCGCATTCCGCCCAAAGTCAGGCGTCCACTGGGAGCATTACCATGGTACTCAAAAGGCTCAACTTCAGTGAGATAGGCCAAGACTCCGTTACCATCAACATCTTGCCACCCGGTAAAACCGGTGCCATCGTCGTGCGATGCACTGTTTGCGAAATCACCACCGTAGAATATCCTGAGATTCTGATTTCCAGCGACAGTATAATTCACATTACGCAACCACACCTCACTGCTGTCCGACGGGCTCAGGATCTCGAACGTAGTCGGCACCGGCGCGGTGTTCTGCGCATAACTCGGCAAATATGAGACTGCAATCAGAAGAGGCAGTAAGGTGATAGCAACTGTCACCTTAAGCACGTATTTCATTTTTCTCTCCTTGAGAATAGTTGACTCTAAAAAATAGTTTCCCTCCTGGAAACTAGCATTTCTTGCTACTACCTCGAGTCGTAATAAATCAGCATAAATCCTCCTTGGAGCTTGATTGTCAATTATCCCTATCTTTTCCTTTAATTTAAAGTCTATCGTATGGTTCTGGGCCAAGCGAAACAGGTACGTCAATAGACATTATACTATTTTGTTAATCGGCCTGAGTTCCTTAAACTTTAAAAAATCTGGACCAAGGGCCGAAAAAGCCGAGTATCTGCACATTTGTTGCAGATTCTCCGCTTCTGCAGACTTTTATTTTACCCCGGAACGGGAATTTTTTACCAGAATCAGGCGCACTTTCTCCCGATTGATGCACAAATCCACAACACAGCCCCTCCCCCGTGCACGAGAGAAAGCCCGGTATACCGGCAAACCGACATCAACTTGACCGGAATCAGAAAAAAACATTCCTCGGATCAACGTCAGAGCGGTATTGCCGTTGGATTAATTACACTTGGCCTCACATCTAACAATCGGCACCGGAAAATTAAACTTTAATTTATTCTTGGTCTTACGCGCTTTTTGACTCGATTTCCCGCGATCAATCAATGCCCAAACAGCTCTTCCGCTCGGTTGGCGACTCTTCTCATGCCTGACAGTGCGTGAAATCTTAACATTGCCAAAATAATGAACAGGTTTTTCACATGGCAGCGAATCGTATATTATTATCATTTAATACTTTACAGATCATTGCGAAGAATGCGTAACTAACAAAAGCAATCTTTATTCCAGCAGAATTTCGATCGCTAAACTGGCCGGGAACAAAGGCTTGCTAATTTTCAGTTCAAGATGCGTGTGCGAAATCGGGCGGCGGTCCAGGCGCGGATCGCATTGCTGACTCTCCCGGGACATCGGGATTCAGCATCGCGCCTCAAACGGCCAGGCGGCTGGCTGTCGTCTGCAAGGGCATGTAGCGAAAAGGAAACTACGAAAAGAAAGGCCCTGCGTACTTCAACAATATGAGCGCAGGTCACCGCCGGCGGAAAACTCACCCGGATGCAGGGCTGATTTCTGGCCTGAGAGCTAAATGATTGTTCAGGCTGGAAGCCGGTATTACCGGCGCCGGAGGCGTATTGCCCACTTGTTGGACAGGTGCTCCGTGGCGAAGCTAGCCGATCAGCAGGAAAAACATGGTGATAATCTGCCAGGTTCCGACTAGCAGAAATACCGCAGCTACCCAGAAATCCACAAACTGCTCGGGCGGAATGACCCACTCGAAGACATCCTCCTTTGACTCGAGATAGCTCTCCAGGGAAGTATCCTCCCCGCTATCGTCGCTCTCGTAGTCATCGGGGGTGTACTGCTCGATCAACTGGTCAATCGACTGCTCCGCCATGGCCAACCTCCAGTCAGCTCGGCCCGTCCTTTTCACAATGTAACATAATTATAATACCAGTCCGGCCATAAATACAAGCCCACCGTAATCCGGCAGCCTTTTCCGATAAGCTGCTGACTAAATCATCTGTTGCCTTCGGAAACTGCATACGATCTGGCAACCGTACGTTTTCTGCGTTGCGGCCGCCGGGATCCGGGCCTGGGTGATCTGTCGGGGCGAGGATGCAAAGCCCTTACCTGTGTCCTGATAAACTGCATCACCTGCAACGCCAGCACACCCATCAATAGAAACAGGAGCGCAACGATCAATCCCTTTTCCTGTTTGTAGTAGGGAATCTGGCCGATGAAAGGCAGAATAACCAGAATCAGGCCGGTACCGAAACAGAATGCCGCAATTGTCGCCAGCGCCATCTGCGTCAGTCCCTCGCCGGGCAGAACGTGGCCAAGACGGACCTTGAACCTGCGTAATGCCTGGAAACAAAGATATGCTATGGAAGGCAGACAACCCGCCACCACGAGCATGAGAAGCATGGTTCCCATGAGAATTCCCTTTCTCACCGAAATCATCCCTGATACATGGAACTGCTTGTCGTGGCTGGAGTTACCGAATCGATCGCTTCCAGGAGGATTTGAAGGGTCGATTCTCGATCGGAAAATCCGCCACATCAGCCGCGAATCAGCCGTTCAAGGCAGTTTCGCGCTTAGCTCTGATATCGGAAATCCGGGCGCTGGGCTTTAATTTTTCAGCTAACTGACGGAGCGGAAAGAGGTACTGAAACTGACCGTGATTCGCTATTGCGCTCTGCGCAAAACCCGTGGCGGCAGATTTGCGGGATTAACCAGCGCTTGGAGACGCTTGTAATAGTTCGCGGCTGTTGCTCTTTCGCCGGCCCGCCATGCCGTATCGGCTGCTTCCAGCAGGCCCTCGGCTGAACGAGGCCCGAAACTGAGAGCCGCGGCATAATACTGCATTGCGCTGTCCAGCCTGCCGAGCCTCGAATACAGCCGGGCGATCGCCAAGTCGGTATCGAATCCCGGCCCTTCGAGACTGCGGGTACGGGAAAAGCAGTTTAAAGCCTCCCTGACTTCTCCCCTGTCGGCAAGCACCCTGCCGAGATTGTACCAGGCGTCAGCATAGGCGCTGTCCAGGGCCACAGCCTCACGGAAATGGCCTTCGGCGGCCGTCAGGCTGTCCAGTGCTTCGAGCACGGCGCCGATATTGTTTATCCCGGCGGGCGAAGGCTCCCCGCCGGAGGAGGCGAGCAAGCGGAACAAGGCCAGCGCCCGCGAGGGATTCCCGCCATGGAGGCTAGCCGCGGCAAGGTGTTCGAGTCGCAGAGGATCGAGTCTGCTTTCACCGATATCGGTGTACAGCGCAGCGGAGTTCTCCCATTCACCCCTGGCAAATGCCAGATCGGCCTCAAGCAGTAACGTGCTGTCTTCTTCCGCCCCGCTCCTGCGGGCGAGCCCGATAACTCCGGCGGCCACTTCCGGAAAACCGGCTTCAAGATATTCACGCGCGGATGCGAGATAAAACCCCGGCTTGTCCTCGATCGGCGAGCTTGCAGCCGTTATCAGTTCAAGCGCACCCTGCGGGTAACCAAGCCCGGCCAGTTCATCCGCCAGTTTGAGCGTAAAGGCCGTGTCGTCTGAGCTGACTTTCCCCCAGTTCACCAGGTGCCCGGCCAGGTCCTCGCGACGGCCCAGGCGGCGATAGACATGGGCCATCTCCTGCATCTGGCCTGTCATGTCCGGTGTGAATATCTCCGCCGCCCGTGCGAAATGCACCCTGGCCGATGTCGTATCGCCCAGTTGATCCTGGATTCTGCCGATTGAATACAGGCAGCTAAAATTTTCCCGGAAACGGTTGGCGTTCCGGTAGGCGGCCAGTGCTTCCTCCCGCCTTCCCGCTTTATAGTAAGCATTACCGAGACCGTAATGATTGAACTGGAAGTTTCCGTGGGTCAGCACGGCTGAACGCCAGAGCGTAACCGCGTTTCTCCAGTCACCGCAACGGCTGTACGAGATTGCCGTCATACAGGCCAGCATTACCACCACACCGGCCACGTAAGCCGCTCTCCTGCCGCTGACCGCCGAGGTGGACCACAGCCACCTCAGGCCCGCTACCGCAGCCAGGACCAGCCCGAACGACGGGATATAGAGATAGCGGTCGGCCATGAATATCGCTATCGGTACCAGGCCGCTGACAGGCAGCAGGTTCAGCAGGAAAAACGCCAGTCCGAACGCCACCTCGCTCCTGCCCCGCCGATGGAACAGATAGATCAGCCCAACCAGCGAGATATCGATCAGCAGGTCAAGACCAAACCGCCAGTCATACTCGCCGAAAAAGAACGGCGGAGGATAACTGTGGCACAGGTTGACCGGTACGAGCAAGTTCAGCACGTAACGGCCCAGCACACTGGCCATTGACAGCATGTGCGACCAGCCGCTTCCCTGCAGCCAGGAGTCCATCGCCGCAGTTGTCCTCAGGGCGAAATAAAACCCGGCCAGGACCGACAGGGCCAGGTACGGCGATATCCGGGCCGCGGTTTCCCGTGCCTTACGGCCCGAGGACCACGCGGACAACTCCAGAGCCGCTACCACCAGCGGGAATGCCGCTCCGCTCGGCTTCGCCAGCATCCCCAGCACGAAACAAATCCAGCTGGCGGCGTACCCGGCGCTGAATATGCTCCTGCCCCGGCTGCCGATATATAATCCAAGCGCCAGGAAATAAAACAGCCCGGCCAGCAGTTCCTTGCCGGAATTCATCCAGGCGACCGCTTCCACATGGACCGGATGCAGCGCGAACAGGGCCGTGCCCACGGCCGCCCACGTTCGGTTGCTGCCGGAGCCTTCGACGCCGAACAGCCCGAGCAGTAAGTTCAGCAGCCAGCATACGGCCGCCAGATTGGCCAGGTACAGCATAAGATTGAACCGGTGATACCCGGCCGGTTCGGTCCCGGAGAACTCGTAAACAGCTTCCACGGCCAGATCGCGGAGAGGCTGGTAGGTTGCCATGTTCACGGGGGTGAAAATCCGTTTCAGGGATGCCGGCGACAGGCCCCGCTCGATCTGCCGGCCGCTGCGGGTGATTACCGTGTCATCGTAATTGACAAACCCGAACGATGATGTCTGCCAGTAGACCGCGACCGTAACCGCGAAGGTTGCGGCAAGAATCCACAGCCATAACCGGTGTTGCCGATTGCTCAGGCCTTTGTCGTTCGCGAGGCTGCTCAATTGGCTCCTCCGGGACCGCCGGTTCGACCGGACGAGATTTTCTCCAGCCGCTGCCTGGTTATCCTGGCAGCTGCGGTATCTCCGGCGGCGGCCTGGGCTTGCATCAAACCCTTGATCACCGCCGGGTCTGCGCCGGAGCTGAGCGAATCGGCACGACTGTAATGCGCCGCTGCATCCTCCGGCCGGCCCAGCCTGTAGAGCAGGTTGCCCCGGTTGAAAAAGGCATCCACGTACGTGCTGTCCAGTTCGATAGCGAGGCGGTAGAGCGAATCGGCCTGCTCGTCCAGGGCCATCTGCTCCAGGACCACGGC
This sequence comes from Candidatus Glassbacteria bacterium, assembly GCA_019456185.1. Classification (NCBI taxonomy): domain Bacteria; phylum Candidatus Glassiibacteriota; species Candidatus Glassiibacteriota bacterium. The sequence continues at coordinate 62,043 of VRUH01000020.1, forward strand.
CGAATTGCTATAGGCGCGCGGCAGGGTTGAATCTTTGAGCGCCATCCGCTGAAAGTGCTCGAAGGCTCTCTTGTGTTCACCGAGCAAGAAATAATGCGCTCCCATGAATTCCAACCCCTGCATGCTGAGCTCCTGCATCTCGTAGCCGGAATAGAGTTCCAGCGCCTTGCGGCCCTCACCGCGTTTCTCGTACAGTGCGGCAAGCTGGAGCTTGGTCGACAGGGTTTTGCGGCCGGTGGCAAGGGCCTTGTCGTAGAGCATCTCCGCCTCGCCGTACCGTCTCTGCTCCATGCGTATCTCCGCGAGAGCCGTGCAGGGTTCAGGCTGCCGCGGGAAATCCTCTATCAGGCTTTGGTATATTACGGCGGCCTCGCCCAGGCTGCCTTTCATGCGCTCGAGCGCCGCCAGGCTCATGCGGGCCCCCATGACCGACGGGTAGCGCTCCATCCATTCTGCGATTATGCCCCCGGCCGCCGCCGAATCTCCCTCGAGGAGGTACGATCTGGCCAGGGTCGCCATGAAATCCTCTTCAACAGGGTCCAGCACGTGGCCCAGCCGCGCCAGCTGCAGAGCTTTGTCCTGCTCGCCACGCCGGGAGCTGATGTAAATCGCTCCCTTGATCGCTTCCGAATTGGGCCTGCGCCCCTCGAGCAGCGGCTTGTAGATTCTCAGCGCCTCATCGAAATCGCCGCCGCGGAGGTGGCTCGACGCCAGCCCGAGTTTGCTGAGAATCATATCCGGGTACAGATCGTGTACCCTGCTCCAGGCGCTGAGCGGATCGCTCCAGTAGCCCGCCTGTCGCCAGCTGAGGGCACCCAGCAGAACCAGCGCCGCCAGCACGGTACTTTTCAGCAGTTTCTTCCGGCCCTGTCGCTGGATTGAGTAAAGTTTCATCGCCCCGAACGCCGCCAGCACGGCGAACGCCATCGAAGAAAGGTAATAGTAGCGGTCGGCCCGTTCAATCTGAATGCGTATCAGGTTGGCATTCGGCGCCAGGGCAACCACGAACCACGTCAGCAGGAACGCCGCCGGACCCTCGCCGCGCTTTAGCGAGCGGACAGTCCACCCCAGCAGCAGCAGCCCGGCAGTCGAGTAAACGTAGATCAGCGGGTTGGATGCGCTCATCTCGAAACCGGGATAGCGCAGGCAGAGGTTCACCGGCAGCAGCAGCTTGATCGAGCTGAACCCGCAGGCCGCCAGGAATTTTACGGCTTTGGCGGCTGAGCCTTCCATGCCGGCCCACAATGCGCCGACCCGGGCCGTGGTGGACACGAAGTAGAAAACTGCGGTCAGCGCGGGAGCCAGGAACAGCAGATAGACAGGCCAGTGCCGACGGAGTACCGCACCCGCATCGCCCGCACGCCTGACTGTCAGGTCATAGGCGATCATCACCAGCGGGAGGCTCACAGCGGATGGTTTCGAGCCCAGGGCCAGTATGCAGAACACCATGCTCAGCAGGATATCGGCCGGGGACAGCTTGTCATGCCTGATGTAGAAATAGAGCGCGCCGAGATAAAAGAAGCCGACAAACACGTCTTTCTGCCCCGTGACCCAGGCCGCGGCTTCGGAGTGCGATGGATGAAGAGCAAAGATCGCCGAGGCCAGCAGAGCCGCCGCTGCCGCTTCACTTTCGCTGCCGACTGATTTTTGGCGGCGCAGAATGGAAAAGGCAACAAGATACAGAAACAACGCCGTGCCCAGGTAAAAAATCAGCGATACCACATGGTAGGGTACCCAGTTCGATTTCGCTCCGTAGGGGGCCAGCAAAGCACTCGCCACGGCACGCACGGGCTGGTAGGTGGCCGAGAATTGCGGCTTCAGCATCAGCCCAAAGCTTTCGAGGCCGGGAGTTTCCTGGTAAAGACGGATCCCCGCCAGCGGCTCGTCCCAGTTGACCAGCCCGTAATTCAGTGTCCGGGCATAAACCGCCAGCGCAGCCAGCATGATCAGCGCCAGCCAGATATTCCGGTGTGTTTTCCGTGATGGATCGAGCATGCTTGCTACCTGTCGTCCGGAGGCTCGAGGTTATCCAGCGCCCCCCGGATACTTTCCCGCACTTCCAGGGGTTTACCCGCTGCGGTTGCCAACTCCAGCGCCTGCCGCATATGCTCTCTCGCCCGGCCGCTGTCACCCTGCCCGGCGTAGAGCATCCCCAGGTTGAAATGACCGGCCCACAGCCATTCAGTACCCATCCCGATTGCCCGCAGAAAGCTGGCTTCCGCCGTGGAGTCCTCTCCGGTGGAAGCCATCACGATCCCGTGCTTGATCCAGACCTCGGCCCGGTCGGGACGGAGCTCCGCCGCTTTTTCGATCAACTGCCTGGCCAGCCCGGTACGACCCTGGTTCAGCACCAGGGTCGACAGGTTGGCGTAAGCGTCGCCGTAACCGGGATCGATTTCCAGCGCGCGCCGGTAATGTTCGAATGCCTGGTCACTGTTACCCCGCGCGTTCCAGGCGCCCGCCAGGTTGAAATGCCCCAGGCTGTGACCGGGATAGACATCCACGACCCGGCTCCAGAGACTTACCCCGCTGCTCCAGTCTCCCTGCCGCTTAACTGCTGTCGCGGCCAGACCCGCGACAGTCAACGCCAGCAGCAGCACCGCCGCGCCCGGCACTCCTGGGTGCGGCAGCGTGCTTTTCGCGCAGCTTGCTTCAGTCAGCCGCTGGATTCCCCAGCCGGCCGCCAGAAAAACGGCCATCCCCGGCAGGTACAGGTAACGGTCGGCAAGCAGCGTGCTGGTTTCGACCAGACCGCTGGTGGGCAGGATTGTTACCGCGAAAAACAGCAGCGCAAACAAGCCGGCCCTGCGTGTCGGGGCCAATTTGATCGCTCCCCAGACAGCGGCGGCGCAGATAATGGTCCATGCCAGCATCCGCCCGATTTGCGGCTCTGAAAGAATATCCAGCGGGTAGCGGGCGCAGAGATTGACCGGCAGGGCCAGTTTCAGCAGAGATTTCCCCCACACCACGGGCACAACAGCCAGCCGGGACAGCAACGGCGCATCGCCGCCCGAGCCCGCTCCCAGGCGGACCGTGGAGATGAACAGGAGATGGAAAGCCAGAGCCGCCGCGGGCAGGAAAAACGGGGCAAGCCTGAACACCGCCGCCATCCCGCCCGAATGATGCTCCCGCTTGGCCGCCGGGCGGAAAGTCAGTTCGTAGGCCACCAGCACGAAGGGCAGAGACACCGCCGCGGGCTGGGTCAGCAGCGAGGCCACAAACGCGGCCAGGCAAAACCAGTAGTACCGTTCGCCCTCGCCCGAGCGAAACCGGATATAGCCGAGGAGCGAAAGCAGGTAGAACATCCCCATCAGGGCCATTTTACTGCCCTGATGCCAGCTCACGACCTCCACATGGACCGGATGAACAGCGAACAGAAAAGCGGCCGCGACAGCCGCGGGGTGCACCCGGCCGTCCGCCTTGCCGGACAGGTGCGCGGCAAAGCTGTAGAACAGGAAAACATTGACCAGATAGAGCAAAAGATTGAAGAGCAGATAGCCGGCGGGGCTGGAACCGGAGAGTGCGTAAACCAGGCTGAACGAGATAGCGCGCAGGGGCTGGTAACTCGAACCGATCCCGTCTTCCGGGACAAAAGCGCGGAAGATACTGCCTGCCGAGAACTCACGGGTGCGCGGACTGTCCGTGATAATCCAGTCGTCCCAGCCCACGAGGCCGCCCTGCAGCGAGGGCAGGAAAACCAGGCAGGCCAGCACTACGATCAGTAGCGGCCATAGATATGCGCCGCGTTTGCTGGTAGTCGGATGCATCAGTCGGGTTCAGCCGGGACCCGGGGCAAGCCGGACGCCGATTCCGTTAAGGTTGCAACTGTAGAGTCCAAGTTACCCTGGCCGACGCAAGAATCAAGCCTGACAAGGATTTAACCGGCGATCATCCCTGCTTTATCGCATTCGTGTTCGAGCAGGCTGACTGTGTCGAGCAGTTCCTCGACAGTCGAGGCATCCCCGGAGCTGTGTCCCCGGCCAGCCGATGAGATAGATTCCAGCCGCAGCCGGAGTGAGTTCAGGG
>VRUH01000021.1 GCA_019456185.1 Candidatus Glassbacteria bacterium
TGTGGGGCCGGCGCCTGGCGGTCGAACGCATCCGTTACATCTCCCGGTTCTCCGACCACCTGATGCTGCTGTTGCTGGCGGCGATCGCGCTCAGCGGCCTGACCCTCAAGTACGTCGCCCGGACCGACATCGTCGCCCTCAAAGAGTTCATCATCGGCCTCCTCACCCTCGACTGGCGACCGCTGCCCGCCGATCCCCTGGTCCTGATCCATCTCGGGCTGGTCGTGGTGCTGATGGCGGTACTGCCGTTTTCCAAGCTGCTCCACATCCCGGGCGTCTTCTTCAGCCCGACGCTGAACCAGATCGACGACCCGCGCGAGCGCCGCCGCGCCGCCCCCTGGGCGGCGGATCCGAACGCCCGGCGGCGGGGCTGAACGGGAGCCGTCCGTGGCCAGAGAACGATACCAAGCCCCCGAACTGAAGGACTTCCTGGAGCTCCCCGCCCTCCGGGAAGGGGCCACGGCCCACCTCAAGCCCTACCCCGCCTCGCCCGAGCACCAGCATGCCCTGGGCTTTCCCGGCGAACTGGTCGACGGCTGGCAGGACGCGGCCGCCGCCAAGCTGGGCGAGCTGCTGGGCCGGTACCGTTCCCTGGAGGTGTTCCTGGATTCCTGCGTCGAGTGCGGGGCGTGCGCCGACAAGTGCCAGTTCTTTCTCGGCTCCGGCGACCCCCGGAACATGCCGGTGGCCCGCGCCGACCTGCTGCGCCGGCTCTACCGCTGGCACTTCACGGCCTCCGGCCGCCTGGCTCCCGAGCTGGTCGATGCGGCGCCGATGAGCGAGGAAATGCTGAACGACTGGTACGTCTACTTCCACCAGTGTTCCCAATGCCGCCGCTGTTCGGTGTTCTGTCCCTTCGGCATCGACACCGCCGAGATCTCGATGGCGGCGCGCGAGATCATGAACCACATCGGAGTCGGCCAGAAGTACGTCAACGAGGTGCTGGGCAAGGTCCACAAGATCGGCAACAACCTGGGCCTGCCGGGGCCGGCGCTGGTCAACACCCTCGAGGAGCTGGAGGAGGAGGTCAAGGAGAGCACCGGCGTTAACGTCCGGTTCCCCCTCGACGAAGCCGGCGCCGAGGTCCTGCTGGTCACCCCCTCGGCCGATTTCTTCGCCGAGCCCCACGTCGACGGCCTGATCGGCTACGCCAAGGTTTTCCACCAGGCCGGCATCCGCTGGACGCTCAGCAACCATGCCTCCGAGGCCGGCAACTTCGGCATGTTCATCGGCTCCTACACGCAGATGCGCAAGGTCGCCATGCGGATCCGCGAGGCGGCCCTGGAGCTCGGGGTCCGGCGCATCGTCTTCGGCGAATGCGGCCACGCCTGGCGGGTCGCCTACAACTTCCTCAACACCCTGGCCGGGCCGTGGGACTTCCTGGACCCCGGCTATCCGGTGCCCCAGCACATCTTCGAGGTCACCCACGAGTTGATCGGGCGGGGCGCCCTCGCCCTGGACCCCTCGGCCAACGACCGCATGACGGTGACCTATCACGATTCGTGCAACATCGCGCGCGCCTCGCGGATGGGCGACAGGCCGGGCGGCCAGTTCCACATTCCCCGCCAGGTGATCAAGGCCAGCGTCAACCGGTTCGTCGAGATGAACCCCGCCACCACCTTCGAGAAGACCTTCTGCTGCGGCGGCGGCGGCGGCCTCCTGACCGACGAGCTGATGGAGATCCGGATCCAGGGGGCGCTGCCGCGGATGCAGGCCCTCAAGGACGTGGTGGACAACGACGGGGTTACCCACATGGTCGCCGTGTGCGCCATCTGCAAGGCCCAGTTCACCGGCGTGCTGCCCTATTACGACTTCGATCCCGAGATGATCGTCAGCGGCCACCAGCTGGTCGGCAACGCCATCCGGCTGGGCACCAAGGAGTGACGGTAATGGCCGATTCCGCCCTGACCTACCGCCGCTACCGGGACGGCGACGACAGTCCCGGCGAATGGCGCGAATGGATCGTCGTCGGCGGCGAATCCGATCTCTGTCCGACCTATGTCCACCGCACCCCGCCGTGCCAGGGGAACTGTCCCTCCGGCCACGACGTACGCGGCTGGCTCAACATCGTGCGCGGCCTCGACACCCCTCCCGAAGGCGTCTCGTGGCAGGAATACGCCTTCCGCCGGATGACCGACGCCAACCCCTTCCCGGCGCTGATGGGCCGCTGTTGCCCGGCGCCCTGCGAGGACGGCTGCAACCGCAACCAGGTGGAGGACCACGTCGGCATCAACGCGGTGGAGCACTATATCGGCGACTTCGCCCTCGAGGCCGGCCTTGCCTTTCCGCCGCCGGAACGCGAGACCAACAAGAGGGTCGCCGTCGTCGGCGGCGGCCCGGCCGGCCTGTCGTGCGCCTACCAGCTCCGCCGGATGGGCCATGCCCCGGTCGTCTTCGAGGCCAACGCCAAGCTCGGCGGCATGCTCCAGTACGGGCTCTCCACCCACCGTTGCCCGCGTCCGGTGGTCGATGCCGAGATCAAGCGCATCCTCGACATGGGGATCGAGGTCCGCGTCGCGACGCGAATCGGCGTTGATGTCTCCGCCGACCGGCTTGACGCGGAGTTCGAGGCCGTCTTCTGGGGCATCGGCGCCCAGGCCGGACGGCCCCTGCCGTGCCCCGGCGCCGAGGCCGCCAACTGCATCGACGGCCTGGCCTTCCTGCGCGCCGTCAACCTGGGCCAGACCACCCGTCTTCCGGGCAAGGTGCTGGTTATCGGCGGCGGCGACACGGCGCTCGACTGCGCGGCGGTGTCGATACGGCTCGGCGTCGAGGCGGCCATCGTCTACCGCCGCTCCATGGCGCGGGCGCCGGCGGCGAGCGATGACATCGAAGACGTGATCGCCGAAGGCGTCGAGTGGCGCCAGGAGCTGGCCCCGGTCGAGGTCATGCGGGGCGAGGACGGCCTGGCCACCGCCCTGCGCGTGGTCCCGGTGGAGTGGATCGACAACAAGAAGATGGTGCCCCGCGACGGCGAGGAGTTCGACATCCCGTGCGCGATGATCGTCGCCGCCACCGGCCAGCGGATGGACCTCGCCGGGATCGAGCGCCTGGACAACGGCGAGGGCTGGATCGATTTCGACAAGGTTTTCGGGATCGCGGGCCGGCCGGGCCATTTCGTCGGCGGCGACGCCATCGCCCCGGGGCTGCTGACGACGGCGATCGGCCACGGCTGGAAGGCCGCCGAGGGCATCGACGCCTATCTCCGCGGCGAGGAGCCGGCGCGCCGGCCGAGGGTCGATGTCCATCGTTTCGAATTCCCCCGCGCCGGGGGCGCCGACCTCACGCTCCACAACCTCGAGGACCGCGCGTCAGTCGAGACCGTCGGCCACGACAACCTGTTCCTCGGCCATTTCACCTATGGGGAACGCAACCGGCGCCGGCGCGTGGAGATCGCCGCCGAGGCCCTGGTCGGCAACTTCGACAACCGGCTCATCGCCCTTGACGAGGAACAGGCGGTCGCCGAGGCCGGGCGCTGCATGGACTGCGGGTTGTGCCTGGAGTGCGACAACTGCGTCATCTACTGTCCCCGGGACGCGGTGTCCCGGGTGGCCAAGGACCGGCGGACCATGGGCCGCTACGTGGAGACCGACTACGGCGCCTGCATCGGCTGCCACATCTGCATGGACGTCTGCCCCAGCGGCTACATCCAGATGGGGTTGGGCGGATGAACCCGCTCCGCGTCCTTCCCGCCGTCGCCGCGGCGGCGTTGCTGTGGGCGGCGTTGCTGTGGGCGGCGTCGGCCGAGGGCGAGGAGGGGAAATGCGTCGCCCCGGTGGACGTCATGCGCCGCTACCATATGGATTTACTCTTCCACCAGCGCGACGACACCGTGCGCCGGGGCATCCGCGACGGTCGCTACTCCCTCAAGGGCTGTGTCTCCTGTCACGCCGTTCCCGACCCGGCCGCCGGCGGGGAACCGACCGTCCGTCCCTTCTGCGAGACCTGCCATGCCTACGTGGCGGTCCGCATCGACTGCTTCCAGTGCCACACCGCCAAGCCGGGGAGGCCGGGCAGATGAACCGCCGCCGCCGGAGGCTGGTCGGCGCCATCGCCGGCATTGCCCTGGCCCCGGGGATGGTCCTGGTCGCCCCGGCCGGCGCGGTCTCGGCCAGGGTGCGCTGGGGGCTGCTCATCGACACCACAAAGTGCAAGGACGGCTGCCAGACCTGCGTCGAGGCCTGCCGGAACGAGAACGGCTGGCGGCAAAGCGGCGATATCGACACCGACCCGCAATGGATCCGCATCGTTACCGTAAGCGACCGCCAGGGCGGCGCGACCCGCCGCCTGCCGGTGATGTGCCAGCACTGCCGCCGTCCGTCCTGCGTCGACGTCTGCCCCACCGGCGCCTCGTTCAAGCGGGCCGACAACGTGGTCCTGGTCGACAAGCACATCTGCATCGGCTGCCGCTACTGCATGATGGCCTGTCCGTACAAGGCGCGGTCCTTCGTCTTCTCCGAGGTCGAGGACCAGAAGCCTCACGCCCCGCGCGGCAAGGGGACCGTGGAATCGTGCACCCTGTGCGTCCACCGCATCGACGACGGCCGCATCCCGGCCTGCGTCGAGGCCTGTCCCGGCGCGCTGACCTTCGGCGACCTCTACGACCCCGACAGCGCCATCTCCCGGCAGGCCTCCCGCCACCTCGCCACCCGCATCCGGGCCGACCTGGGCCTCGAGCCCGGCGTCCTCTACCTGGGTTTGTGAAGGGAGGAGGACGGGACCATGAAACGCTTCGTCTACCGGCAGATCGCGGGCCGCGGCGGCGACTACGTGACCCTGCTCTTCTGGCTGTTCCTGTTCGTCGCCGCCGGCCTCGGCGCCGCCTGGTACGTCGATGACCAGGGCCACCAAGTCACCGGGATGACCAACCAGGTGGTGTGGACCCTGCCCCACGTGGTCTCGGTGTTCCTGATCCTGGCCGCCGCCGGGTCGTTCAACGTGGTCACCATCTCGCGGCTGTTCGGGCGTCGGGCCTACTGGCCGCTGGCCCGTCTCTCGGGACTGCTGGCGGTGGCCCTGCTGGCCGGCGGGCTGTTCGTGCTGGTGCTGGACCTGGGACGGCCCGACCGCCTGTGGGTGGCGATGAGCCACTTCAACTTCAAATCGACGCTGGCCTCGAACATCTTCCGCTACGCCGGCTTCGTGGCCGCCATCGGCGTCTTCCTGTGGACGGTGATGGAACCGCGGATGAGTCGCTACAGCCGGGCGGCCTGCCTGGTCGGGTTCCTGTTCGGCATCTCCCTGAGCACCGGGATCGGCCTCGAATTCGGCTTCCTGGCGGCCCGCGAGGCCTTCGATTCGGCGCTTCTGGCGCCGATGTTCGTGTCCCTCTCGCTGGTCCTCGGCCTGGCCGTCTTCATCCTGGTCCTGACGGCCTGTCATGTCTGGAGCCGCCGGCCCTTGGGGAAGACCGTGGTGCGCCGCCTGGGGAACCTGCTCGGGGTGCTGGTCGGCGTGGTGCTGTATTTCACCGTCGTCCACCACCTGACGACCCCGTACGCCGCCGAACATCGGGGCATCGAACGTTTCATCCTGCTCGAAGGCGGCGTTTACACGGCCCTGTTCTGGGCCGGTCAGGTGGCGCTCGGGGGGCTGGCCCCGCTGTTCCTGATCTACTATCCGAGGACCGCCGGCTCGCTGGGGGCGGTCGTCGTCTCGGCGCTGCTGGTGGTGATCGGAGGCCTGGCCCAGATCTACGTCCTGATCATCGGCGGCCAGGCCTATCCCATGGTCCTGTTCCCGGGGATGGTGGAGGCCAGCGTCATCGACGGCCATATCAACGCCTACGCCCCCAGCCTGCCGGAAGCGGCCCTCGGGGCGGGCGGGGTCGCCTTGGCCCTGGCCATCGTCGCGGTGGCGGTCAAGGTCCTGCCGCTGCTGCCCGAAAGCCTGGCCGACGAACCCGCCGAGTGAACCATGGCCCACCTCTACATATCGGCGGCCCACAAATCGTCGGGCAAGACCGTCGTCACGACGGGCCTGTGCGCCGCCATCAAGAAACGCGGCCTTGCCGTCCAGCCCTTCAAGAAGGGTCCCGACTACATCGATCCCATGTGGCTGGGCGCGGCCGCCGGGTGCCCCGATATTCGCGCCGCCATCGACGGCGGGCTGCCGGCCTATGTAGCTTCGCAAATCTCATATGTCGAGGGATCATTGGCGATATCTACTATCATACTGCCGATCCAACGCCCGCACGTAAAATGTGCTCCACACCTTCTTGCTGAGCGGATGAAGCCAGTCGGCCTCTGCCTCCGCGAAGCCGGGCTGGGGGAGTTGGTCTCCTACTGCCAGGCCAGATGGGAATAAGCAATCCCATCTGGCCCCAATGCTTTCTGTAACGCCGAAACGGGAACTACTTCTTGGCAGCGGCCTCGATAGTCTTGACCTTCTTCTCGAGCGCCTTGATTTTCTTGTTGACGCCGGCGAAGTTGTACCACTGCTCGCCAGCAACGGGATAATCCAGCTGGGAGCCGTAGACTCGCCATGATTCATCCCAGTTCGCGGGGTCCTTGAACCCGAGCAGCCTGAGTTGCAGGTAGGTCATGGTCGAGCGCGTTCCCGTCTGGCAGTAGGCGACGGTGCGCTTGTTCTTGTCCAGGGACGCGAATTTCTCCGCCACCACGTTGGGGTCGAAGTAAGAGATCGGCCCCATCTTCCCTGTCTTCGGATCCTTCGCCTGGGCCAGGGTGTCCAGATGCGAGACATTGAGGTCCGTGTTGGGGACGCGACCGCCCCGGATCGCCCGTATGTCCTTTCCTACGAACTCGGCCTTGGTCCGGGAATCGAGAAGCTGCACGTCTTTCAAGCTCCCCGTGGCGATCCGCAAAATCTCCTCGGTTTCGCTATAGGCGCTGGCTTTCACGTTGGCCTTGAAGGTGGCTGCCTTCCTGATGGTCGGCTTGGCTTCGAGACGGTTGCCCGCCTTGCGCCATGCGTCCAGGCCGCCGTTGAGGACATGGGCCTTGTCGTGGCCGAGATATTCGAGAATCCAGAATCCAACCGTGGCGTCGGTTATGGTTCCAATACCGTCATAATAGAATACCACATGGGTGTCGTTGCCGATGCCCACCTTTCCCAGGAGACTCTCGTATTTTGAAATGTTCCGAAAGGCTCTGGCGGTGACGTCCCTGAGCGCCTTCTTGCACCGCTTGCCGAGGCTTATGGCGCCGGGGATATGGCCTTTGGCGTAGGCCTTCAGGGCCCTGCAGTCGATGACCGCCCAATCCGCCTTGCCGATGTTCTGTTTCAGGGTTTCCGCCGACAACAGCAGATCGGGGTTCGCCCATTCCGCGGCCTTGACCGTTGCGCTCCAACCTAACAACGAAAGAGCCATAACGCCGGCGGCGAAAGTCCGCCAAATAGATAGCTTGATCATACTTTTCCTCCTCTGTTTTGGACTCCGTTGACATTCCGCCTCTCCCCTGGCCCTCGATGCGGGGGCGGACGGTTTCATGACAACACTTTACCTGTTAGCCCTTCTTGACCGAGGGCTTAACGGTCTCGCAATAGAGCGGAATCGGTGATTCCCCTGTTGGCAAGGCGGGAGGCGCCCGAAACCAAGATACTGCATGGCACCTCCCCTTCCTGCCACAGGAAAGCATGGCCACGCTCATGTGCGTTCACACAATGTATTTTCTCTTTAATATATTAGATTCTTCAATATTTCAACATTTCAAATGGAATTACCCATGCTCGCATCAGCTCGCGCCGCGGCTTTCCCTAACTCTCGACATCCTCAAGACCGACAAGGAACGGCCCCCGTCCTACTACTGAGCATCGATGCTACGCCGTCTTGCCGTGGCCGGCGCTGTTGGCAACCCACACCGGCTTCTATAGTATCGTTGTCATAGGACGATGGCGCCATTTATCTCCTTAATAATTCCCAACCGCAACGGCGAAGCGACGATCGGACTATGCCTTGAAGCGGCCTTCGCGTCCAAGTACGAGCCCTTCGAGGTGATCGTCGTCGACGACCATTCCGAGGACGAGTCCATCGAGGTGATCGAACGGTTCCCTTGCAAGCTGATCCGCCTCGACCGGCATGGCGGAGCCTCGACCGCCAGGAATACCGGCGCCGCGTACAGCCGCGGCGAGGTTCTTTTCTTTACCGACGCCGATTGTCTTCTGGAAGAGGGCTCCCTCGCCGTTGCGGCGAGGTCTTTCTTATCGTACGGGCCCGGCGTCGTGATCGGGGGGACCTACACCCAACAGCCCTACGACCAGGGCTTCTTCGGTCATTTTCAATCCATTTTCATCAACTACTCGGAGTGCAAGAACATCGACCAGGCCGACTATGCGGCCGCCCACGTGATGGTCATCGACTCCGAGACGTTCCGGAGGAACCGGGGCTTTCCGGAGGGTTTCCTGCCGGTGGCCGAGGATGTCGAGTTCAGCCACAGGCTGCGCCGGGCGGGATGCCGCATCGTCATAAACCCCCGCCTTCAGGTCCGTCACATCTTCAACTTTTCCCTCTACCGGTCCCTGCGCAATGCCGTCTTCAAGTCCATGAATTGGACCATTTATTCCATTAAGAACAGAGATGTCTTCGCAGATTCAGGAACAGCATCTACTGAATTAAAAACAAATGTCGCTTTCTTCTTTACTAATGTTACTCTACTACTATTGTATGTAATTTATAATAATTCCTTGATATTGTATTTGATGACCCTGCCTATTGCCGGCAGTCTATCGGTTAGCAGGGGCCTGATCATGGCGTTTTTCAAGGGTGGAGGGGGCGTCTTCGGGGTTGCGGCAGCGGCGTATTATCTGTTCTTGTATCCCCTGGCCGTAGGCGCCGGCGGCTTCGCCGGCGTCGTGCGATATCTCGCCTTCGGACACAGCCAACGAAAGGGCGGATGACGATGTATTCCCCCTTGCGTCACATTCCATCGATTTTCCGGAAAGGCCGGCCGATCCAGTTGACCTTCTTCGTGACCAGGAAATGCAACGCCAACTGCCCCTGGTGTTTCTATCTGAGAAGCGCCGACGGCGCGGCCGGCGACGGCGAGGACCTGTCGTTGGACGAAATCCGCAGAATCTCCCGGTCCCTGGGGCGGCTGTTGTGGGTCGCCTTCTCGGGAGGCGAGGTTTTCCTGCACGACGGCCTGGTGGAAATGAGCGCGATCTTCCACGACCAAAACAGGCCTCCGATCATGCTGTTTCCAACCAACGGCCTGTTGCCGGAAGTGATCCGGGATCAGACCGAACGGATTCTCCTGCGTTGCCCGAAAAGCGTGATCGTCGTCAAGGTCTCGGTCGATGGGCTCAACGGCGCTCACGATGCGTTGCGCGAATCGCCCGGCGGTTTCGACAAGGCCATGGAAACCTATCGGTTGCTGGGCGATCTTCTCGACAGGTATCCGAATCTCGAACTGGGAATCAACACCGTCTTCTTTTCCGAGAACCAGCACCGGATGGACGAGATCATCGATTTCGTCGCGGGCCTCGCCCCCCAGGGCACCCATACGATCTCGATGGTCCGCGGCAATCTCCTCGAGGAACGATACAAGACGGTCGATGTCGAAAAATACCGTCGCGCCATAGACCGTCTGGAGCATAACTTGAGGAACCGGACGGCCAACATTCACAAGTTCGCGGGCGCCCGTCTCAAGGCCGCGCAGGATATTCTGCAACGTCGATTGATCCATCGAACCCTGATCGAGGGTCGCCGGCTGGTTCCCTGTTATTCGGGAAGGTTGAGTCTGGTCCTGACCGAATCCGGCGAGGTCTATCCCTGTGAAATCCTAACAACAAGTTTCGGAAACGTGAGGGACCATGGCTGCGATATGGGGAAGATGCTACGCTCGAAACAAGCCAAAGAAGTATTGAAACCCATTATGGCCAGCGCCTGCCACTGCACCCACGAATGCCATTTCATCATGAACATACTGTTCAATCCGAGGCTGTATCCCGCGCTCCTCAAGGAGTACCTCAATATAAGCGGTATTCGCCCGGCGCCCGCCGTGGCGCCGGCTTCCCCCGATGAAAAAGCATCCTGTCCATCCACAGCCAAAACAGGCTCCGCAGGCCCGTGATGGCGGTCTTGCAGTCGCTCCAGCTCCGTATGGCGCCAAGCCTGCGGACAAGGAACGAGGGCCGCGAATAGAATCTCCGGAAAGCCAACTGTCGGGCCTTCAGAATCTCGTCTCTGGTCATGGTGTGGGGGACGAACGCCGCGCCCTGATAGGTGAAGTCCAGGAGATCGCCGGAAACGGCGCCATATTCCTCGGCGCGGTCGTACAGCGGCGTCCCGGGGAACGGCGTGATGGCGTGAAAGTTGGCCAGGTCGGGATCCAGTTCGACGGCGAAATCGATGGTTCTGAGGGCATCGTCAAAGGTCTCGCCGGGAATTCCGAACATGAACGGCACGCTTACCCTAAGACCCACCTTCTTGGCCGCGCGCACGGCGTTGCGTATCTGATCGAGGGTGATGCCCTTGCGCAGCGTGTTGAGGTTCCTTTGCACGCCGCTTTCGCCGCCGATCAGGATCGCCCAGCAGCCGGCGTCCTTCATCGCCGCGAGCAGAGGTTCGTCCACCTGGTTCGCGCAGGCCGAGGCAAACCAGGTGAAGTCGAGGCGGCGGCGCTTGATCTCGCCGGCGAGCCGCATGGCCCGGCCATAATCGGCGGCAAGGGAATCATCAATGAACTTGATTTCGCGGTAGCCCTGTCTGAGGCACAGTTCGATTTCTTCCAGCACGTTTTCGACGCTGCGAAAACGGACACCGCGGGTTCCGCCCTTTCTCTCCTTGTCGATCTGGAAACAGAAGACGCAGCGCCGGTCGCATCCTCTCGAGGTGGTGATGACGGCGACAGGCTTTCTTCTGTATGTGGCCGGCGCCGGGATGTAGCGGCTTCCGTCGCCCAACAGCTCCCGGGCCGGGAAAGGCAGCCTGTCCAGGTCGGCGATCAGGGGCCTTGGCGGGTTGCGGACGATGTTGCCGTTTTTCCTGGCCACCACGCCCGGAACGCCTACCAGATCCATTCCCGATCGGAGCCGCTTCAGGATCTCGACGACGGTTCCTTCGCCCTCACCGACGACGACCGCGTCGATCCCCTCGCCTCCATCGCCCAGGCACCCGTCCTGTGCCACCGTTGGATAGGGCCCGCCGACGCAGGTCAATATCTGCCGGTCGAGCGCCTTGATATCGGCCGCCGTCCTCACCGCTCCAGGCCAGCCGAAGGTCGTCGAATAGATGCCCGCGAAGTCGGGTTTCATTCGGTCGACCCGGCGCAGTATGGCTTCGTGAGTCAAGAACGACCCGTCGAGGAACTCGACCTCGTGGCCGGCCTCGACAAGGGAGGCCCCCACGTAAAGGGTTCCGAGGGGCTGCCAGTAATTGATTTGCGAGCCGGCGGTCCTGGTCGAAAATATCTCCTCGGGCCTCCAGGCCGGGATGATCAACGCACATTTCATGGGCGCGCCTCCGCCAGGGCCGATTCGTCGCAGCCGTGGGAGCGCAATTCCGGATTTCCGGCGATGATCTCTTCGGCCGCGGAGATTCCCGATTCGATGGCGTGATCCATGTTGAAATACCTGAACGTCCCGCCCCGTCCGATCACCCGCAAGTTCCCGAATGTCTCCAGGTAATCGCGGATTTTCCGGCGGTTCTCGTGGTGGCTGACTTCAAAGACAGGATAGGCGTTGGGAATCCTCAGGACCAGGCTGTCGATCACCTCGTGCCTGAGGATGAACCCCAGGCCTTCCAGGCTGGCGACGGTGGTTTCGACCAGGGCATCATCAGCCGTCCTCCAGAGACCGTCGCCGCGGAAGCAGAAATGCTCGGTGACCAGGAGGGTCTTTCCCTCCGGGGCCATTTTCGCGCTCCAGTTGGTCGGTTCGTGTATTCGCCCGAACGGTATCTGGCGCCCGGGCACGTATATCCAGGTCAGGTCGGTAACCCTCGGACGGTCGATCATGACCGTGACCATCAAAAGGTCCCGGAATCGAAGCCCGGCCGCCGCCTCGAGGATCTCTGCCGGCGGTTTCGGATCGAGCAGGCGCACCAGGGTGTTGAGGGGGATGCTGGAGACGAATTCCGCGGCCCGGTGGAGACGGGTTTCGTTCCCCTTTCGCACCGTCACGCTATCGATCTTGCCGGTGGAATGATCGACCCGCACGACCGTTGTGTCGGTCAGAACAGGGTTGTTTCTTTCGATTTCCCGCCGCAGTCCCTCGGCGATCATCCCGATCCCCAACGGAGGAAAGAGGAACTTGCGGGCAAGAGTGCGCACGTTTCCGCCGCCGGGACCGTACAACGCGTCCCTGGCGGCGACCCACAAGGAAAGGCCCTGGATGCGCCACTCGGCCAATTCCTTGGCGATAAGGCCGCACTCGATGCCCCAGACCTTTTCGCTGTATTCCTTGATGAAAATGTCGAACATGGCGCGGCCGAAACGGTGCACCATCACGTCCTCGAACGATCTTATCTCGGTTTTGCGGAAAAGACGGCGAAGCCGTTCGGCGGAATAATCGAAAAGAATCGCCGACGTTCCGCGGACGCCCAGGCCCCGGAACGCGTTCAACAGTCTCCACGGGTAGTCGAAATACTTTCCGTTCAGGAGGACCTTGCTCGAGCGGTCCACTTCCAGAAAATCACCGTCGAGGATATCCTTGACCAAATCATCGACCCTCTGGTTGTCGGTAATGAACCGGTGCCCTCCAAGGTCGAACCTGAATCCGTTGTGCTCCATGGTCCTGGAAAGGCCGCCGACCGCCCTTTCCCTCTCGATGACGAGTACGTCCGCGCCCGGCCCGGACAACAGATTGCCCGCCGTGAGGCCGGCGAGGCCCGCGCCCAAGATCACCACGTCCCAGGCTTCGCCGTCATTCATATTCAAGGGAGATTCCCGCCGCCTAATGCAAAAGATAGCGGCTCATTCCGACAGCAGTTTCTTGTAATAGTCTTGCATCTCCTCGTCCATTCCGGCGGCCCCGGCATCTCCGTCCCCCGCCCCGGCGCCGTAGCTGCCGGCCTCGACGGCCTCGAAATATCCGGGCTCGACGCCGGTCTTGAACGACACGGAATACCCCAGAAGAGAGGCCAAGAGGCCCACCGTAATAACTGTTAGCACCCAAAGAGCGGTGCGCACTGTACTAGTCATTCACCCTCGCCCTATTCACCCTCGCCCTATTCGCCTTCGGCGGCGAGGCTGCGGTAATACTCCTCCATGGACTCGTCCACTTTGGATTTCAGTCCGACCTCCCCGCTTTCACCGCCGCCCCCTATCAACCCGACCTCGACCATGGGCGGCACGGTGTAGCCTATCAAGTAGCCGATGAAACCCGCCACTATGATGGTAACAATCCAAAAATCGGTTTTCATAACCAACCCACCTCTTAGACCACTAGGCCTTGCGTATGTTCCATATGAACTGGCCGCCCTCCTGGCTCTTTTCGATTATTTCATCGCCCTTGTTATCGCACATGGTGGCGATCGATTCCCCCGACGAGGGGTTGTCGAAGGCGACTTCGATAACGTCTCCGGGGTTCACCTTTTCAAGCGCCTTCTTGGTGTAAATCTGCGGATGCGGACAAACATAGCCCTTCACGTCGAGCAGATAGACGCCATCGGCTTTCTTTTTGAACTTCATGGTCCCAGTTACCTTTTTCCTAAGTTGGGAGAAGCCTAGAAATCACAGGAGTTGAATTCTTTCGCCATTTTCCTCTCGGTCCACCAGTTGAAGACCTTAACTCCGACAAAGGCGCCGGCGAACATCCCTATTCCGAACAGCCATCCCGAAGGATCGCCTTGCGAGACCCTTACGAAAAAGGCTCCGACGTTGCATCCGAGGCCAAGCCGCGAGCCGATGCCCATCAGCGTGCCCCCGATAATGGCCCAGGTGGCGAGTTCCAGCGTCGTCTTCTTGAACTTGAATTCGTTGTGTAAAAGCGCCATCACCGCGGCGCCGCCGATCAGGGCGAGCGACATCCAGTCGGCCGGGTTGACGGCGGGGTTGGGGATGCCGTTGACCAAGCCGAAATAGATGTTGTCCATGTTCTCCGTGCCGAGCTTCTGGAACGCCCAGCCGACCCATTGCGCCTCCTGGGTGGTCACATACCAGTATCCCGGATCGAAGACGGTTCCGTTGACCGATATACCGAAGTCGAAACCCATTCTTTCGAGCAGCGTTCCCGCGTTCTTGACGCCGAACTTGACCCGCAGGCCTTGGATGACAAACATGTGCATCCCGGCCGCGACGCCGAGAATAAGGCCGGCCATGGCGGTTCTCTTGTTGGCCGTGATCATCGCCCAATAGCCGGCCACGTCGTCGGCGAAGGTGGTCGCCGTTTTCCCTTCCTTCATCTTTTTCCGCAGGTAGCCCTTACGCGACCAGCCGTAATAGACCACGATCAGCAGCAGCGCCGCCGGGATGATGACGCCGATCAACAGGTTGCCGACGAACGCCCCCATGAACGACTCGTTAAGCCACCCCGACATCTGCGCGAAGGTCGTCACCGGCTGGTCCCAGACATAACCGGCGAGGTACTGATCGACCCAGCCGTCACCGGCGTTGATGGACGGCGGCAACCCCTTGGCGACCGCCGAATCGTGCCAAGCCTGCGGCACCAGCTCGTTGGTCCATCCGCCCATGTTGACGAACAGCGCCTGGGCGACGCTGATCGACACCACCACAATCAGCGCCGAGCCGTTGCCTTCGCCGGTCTTATAGAGGGACCCCGAGGCGCAGCCGCCGGCGAAAACCATCCCCACGCCGAAGATGAATCCGGCGACCACCGAATGGAAACTGGTCGGGGCGGGGTGGAAGGTGCTCAGGCCGGTCGCCGTCACGAAGGCGCTGACCAGGGCGAACAGCACGGTGGCGATCATGATGCCGACGGCCATCCTGGGCACGCCGACCGCGAAGAGGTCCCGAAACGCCGAGGAAAAACAGAAGCGCCCGTACTGGAGGCACATTCCGTAAATGAACCCGAACCAGAGGTAGACGGATAAGTAAGCGTAATACTCGTTGTAGGAGTAGGTCCCTACGCTGACAATGGCGAAGAAAGCCGTTATCCCGAACGCCCAGCGGCGTTTCTTGATCATGTCGTCAGTCATCATTTCAACGTGACCAACGGCATTTGTTGTTACTGCCACCATCTAAACCGTCCCTCTCCTGAAATGATTTGAGGATAGCGAGTTCAAGATACATGATAAAAGTTTAATACGGCGAATATTTATTTAGAAACCCCAAACGCCACCCCTGGCGCCGCCTACGGGGGAAGGTAAATCCCGACGATGGTCTTGAACCTGAAGACCCTGTCGGCCACGGCGAACTCCTTGGACAGGTGGTAGCCGGCGAGTCTTCGGGCGATCCGGGGCGGCGGCGGCTGGCCGTCGCGGCTGGCGATCACCACCAGCACCGTATCGTCACCCGGACTCTCGAGGCCGGGCGCGAAATAGGGAGGGGTCTGGAATTCCCAAGTGAACCTCAACGGCGAGGTCTCGATCAGGTTGCGGGCGGGTGGCGGTTCCTGGTTGCCCCGATAGACGATTCGTTTCCCGGTAAACAGATCGAGAATGGGAACCGTAACGGCCGGATTGATGATCGACCGCGTCCGGGGCAGGGTGATGACTTCCACCTTTTCCACGTCCAGGGAATCGAGGTATTCGCCCGCCCGCATCAGGTTGACGGCGCTGGTTCCCTTGAGGAACGGCAGGAACCCGACAAGGGCCGTCACCAGCGACGAGGCGACGGCGCAGGAAACGATGAACCTCCGTGTTTTGCCGTCGGCGATCTCCCTCAGCCCGTAGGCCGCCATCAGGGCCAGCATTGGAAAGGTGATGAGGATATACCTGGCCCGCCTCACGCCCAGAACCATGATAAGAAACAGCATCCAGCCGATGATCGCGTACTTGACATCCCTTTTTGCGACGGCGACGAAAATGGAGAAAACCGCCGCTACGGTGACGAAGGGATGGACCTGAAAGAGAAACGTGGACGTATGGCTCTCCCCCCACCGCGCCAGCCCGGGAACCTGGTAGTTCCACAATAATTTCAGTTGATCGGCGAAGACGCCGAATTTCATCGACAGGGCGGCGCCCGCGAGCAACAGCGTACTCAGCGAGATAACCGCGGCGCGGCGCAAAACCGTTCTCCGTCCGTATTTCAGGTGGGCCAGGAAAATGACGGGAACGACGCTCAGCATCACCCAGGTGGAATACTTGGACAGCATGGCGAGGGTTATCGCCACCGGCGCCGCCGCCAGGAAAGGCGCGCCGCCGTCCCTGACGCCCTTGATCGTCGTGTACACGGCCAGGGTCAGAAAGAACATGGTCGGGACGTCGACCAGCATCAGCGGAGGCTGGGTGAGAAGATAGGGCATGGCGAGGAGAAGCGCGCCGGCGCAGGCGCCGGTAGTCTGGTCCCACAAGGTCCTGCCGGTCAGGTAGGTAAGGACCACGGTCGCGGAAAAGAGAAGGGTGGTGAACACCTGCACCGCAACCCGCGTCTCGCCGGACACGGCGAGGACCAGCCCTTGAAGGAAGGGGACCAGGGGAAGGTCGGTCCACGCCGCGATGCCCGTGCCCCATTCCCCGAGGAAATACCCGACGCCGTACAGTTCCAGATACTTGGCCTGCATGAAGTACCTGGCGGCATCGACGATGACCTCGGGTTCCCCCCAAAAGAGCGCGGCGGCGGCGAACGACGCAACGAACAGCATCGCCGCTCGCCCGCGTTGGGGAAAGGAAACCCTGGAAACCGCGTAGGCGACAACGATGCCGGCGGCCAAGACAAGGAATATGGGAACGATATCGGTCCCGGCGAATGTCCACCGCCAACTGGTCAAGCGGTTGTCGTCGAGGGAACGGAGGACGAAAAGGCCAACGAACGTGGTCAGCGTCAGAAGGGAAATCAGGACGGTCGGGAGGCCCTGTTTGTCCTCTTCCGGCTTATTACAGTGCGGCGCGATTATCAAACGGCCCCTGCTACCATGAAACCACCTTGTCGCTCGAAAAAATGGCGTCGATGACGGCCTCATAGGAGAGGTCTTCACGCGACAGGTCGATGACCTCGACCTCGTTGTCCGGGGACTGTGTTTCGACGATCCGGGTGGATAGTTCGCCGGGTCCGCCGTTCAGGATATGGAGCAGTTTCATGGTTGCGTGGTTTCCATCCGATTATTGCCTTAGAGGACGATCAATTTGTCGGCCTTGTTGACCATCATGGCGTTTTCGAACTGTCCGGCGAAGACAATCGCATCGGAAATTCCTTCGGTGACGACCCCGTGCGCTCTGGCGCTGTGGTCGCAGACGCTGACGAAAACACCTTCCCGCCCGGCCAATTCAACGAAGGAGACGTTTTCGAGCAGCCGGGCGCCTTGATCCATGGCGAAAATCATGACCTCGTGATCCTTTGCCGTGGCAGCGGCGACGAGTCCCAGGATGTGCCCGAGGTGCTTGTCCGTGTTCACCAATATCCCCAGCTTCATCCTCCGAATCCTTCCCCGCGGCGGCAATGTTCAATACGGGATGACATGATCGTAATCGGTCAACTTGCGCGCCATCTTCTCGGTGGAGACATGCTCCGCGTCCTCGTTTCCCTGGTTGTTGGTGAAGAACTCGACATCCAATTCCTTCATCATCTCGATGTTGGTGGAATCCGCCTCGCTCAAATCGAACCTTTTGTCGACGAGGTAAACATGGATGGTGTCATCCATGAGGGTCAAACCCAGCGCCATCCTCAAGGCCTCACCTTGCCGGTCCCTGACGATTACGGCGATCTTCCGGGTCATTGATCGCGGCCTCCCTAAGTCGTGGTTTGAACCAATCCGGCGGATATCCGAGGCCTCTCAGACTCCACCGTGCATCACCATATAGAATTACGGTAACAACTCAAACCGATGAGGTGGAACTCATTTCCATGAAACGAGCCAATATTTTGAACCTTTGGTATCCGTCGCCTGCGGCCCTGGCAACCCGGGATGCATCGGGCATGACGAACTGACGGACCGTCTCGTAGGCGCGGGCAGCCCGCAGCGCCAAGGCGTCGGTGGTACATGGGGCCGACGATCTGCAGGCCGCCCGGCAATCCGTCCGCGGTGAAACCACAGGGGACGAAGGCCGCCGGCTGCTGGGTCAGGTTGAAGGGATAGTTGAACGGCGTCCACGCCGACCACCGATCCTGGTCCGCCGGGTCGGCCATCTCGCCCCCGGCGGCGAAGGCTGGGATCGGTAGAGTCGGTGTGAGCAGCAGGTCATAGGTGTCGCTTTTCCCACCCCCTCTGGGCGTCGGGAACGCTTGACGATGTCCCCTTCATCACCGGTACGAGCGCCTCGCCGCCTGACCACAGCGGGGCTTCGAGCGAGATCTGTCGCCAGCGACGTGGCCGCAGCCAGAGGCTGCCTGCCTTTGGACCAATCTGTTCACTCCAATCCGGCTCGAACAGCTCGGGCGGGCGTTTCTCGAACCTGGATTTCCTGCTATCCCGAGATTCCGTCGGCGGATGCCCGAGAGGCGGGTCGTCGTTGGGGTGGGCCGATTGGATAAATAGGAGGGACAGGTCTGGCGGTGGGTTCGCGGGGGGAAGGGTGGTGGGCCCGGCAGGACTCGAACCTGCAACCAGACCGTTATGAGCGCGATTTTACGGTGAATCCCAGTGAAACCCCATGAACGACGATATCACGAAAATGCCTTCCATATCATCATGTTACAACGCACCGCCCAAATATCGTTGTGCATGCAGATTCACCATGTTACATTCAATCTGCACTTACAGTGCACTTACAGAACGCCCCCCGATTTGCACTTACAGAAAGAGGGTCACGTGTGCAAGCGGTAATCAGCAACACCTTCCTCAAGGCTATCAAGCCGGCGGACAGGCCCTACGAGGTACGCGATACCCAACTCAAGGGCCTGATCCTGAGGGTCCAACCCAGTGGCGTCATGGCCTATTACGTCGAGTATGGCCGTGGACGGCGGATCAATCTCGGACGGGCCGATGCAGTCACCCCGGCCCAGGCCCGGGCCAGTGCCAAGGCCGTTCTCGCGGAAGCCTACAAGGGCGGAGACCCGAGGACCAGCCGGTGCAAGATCAAGGCCCATACTCTCGCCACCTTCATCGCCGAGGTCTACACCCCCTGGGCCGAGGCCAACATCCGCACCCATCGGAAGACGGTTGCCAGGTTGCAGGGCAACTTCCCCGACCTCCAGGACCGGAAGCTGGCCGACATCACCCCATGGCAGGTCGAGAAATGGCGGACGGCCCGGCTGAAATCGGGGATCAAGAAGACCACCGTCAACCGTGACCTCGACGACCTCAAGTCCTCCCTGGCCAAGGCGGTCGAATGGGGACTGCTCACGACCCACCCCATAGGAAGCGTCAAGCGGGTCCGGGTGGACACCAACCCGACGTCACGGTTTCTCGCCGACGACGAACATGCCCGCCTGATGGCGGCCCTCAAGGAACGTGAGGAACACCTCCGCCAGGACCGGGACAGCGCCAACGAATGGCGCCGGGATCGCGGCTATCCGCTATTGCCCAACCTACGCGCGGTTTCCTTCGCCGACCACCTGCGGCCCATGATCATCTGCAGCCTGAACACCGGATTGCGCCGTGGCGAACTGTTCGGTCTCACTTGGCAAGTCGTACACCTCGCCGAGGCCTACATCACGGTGCGTGGTGCCACCGCCAAGAGTCTCCGAACCCGTCATGTGCCCTTGAATGGTGAAGCCCAACATTGCCTGATGAACTGGAAGGAGCAAGCCATAGATGCCGACGGTCTGGTATTTCCGGGCAAGGACGGCAAGCGGTTCGACAACGTCAACAGCTCCTGGCGGCGGATCCTGAAAAGTGCCGGCATTCGGAACTTCCGCTGGCATGATCTCCGCCACGACTTCGCCTCGAAGCTGGTCATGGCCGGCGTCGACCTGAACACGGTGCGCGAACTCCTCGGCCACGCCGACCTGCAGATGACCCTGCGCTACGCCCACCTGGCGCCAGAGCATAAGGCGGCGGCGGTGGCACGGCTCGTTAGGGTGTAATGATGGTAGATAATCCTCGAAATGCTGGACGAAGCGTCAAGCCTGGATCACTCGAAGAATTTTTTAAATACGAGCTTGAAATTCTTGAGCGCGCATTCAACGCTGGAAACGAAGGTGCTTTGTTTGAAGCAATCATGTTTTGCTTCAGCGATAACTCTTATGGGAAAATTTCTACTGCGGATTTTCTTGATGATCAGGGGGTGATCCTGCCGCGATGGGTTGTCGAGGCAATGGTTGTTCGTCAATTTCGATACATGATGGACCTCGCCTCAACGGGCACTGGTCGCAATGCAAAATGGGCAAGTCGGTTCCGTCAGGACATGATCGATTACGCTCGCTACGATGCCGTTTTGGAGCTTCGTGAGCATTTTTATCTTAAAGTTAAATGGGACGACGTTTACGACCGCGCCAGCGAACTGCTGGCAGACACTTCAGCCGCAGGCGCTTCCGATACGATCAGGGGTAGTTACTTCCGGGTGCGCCGTCGGATGAAAAAGAACCCGTTGCGCTACAAGGTATTTAAGTACCTGCGTGTTAAGGGACTGGTGTGAGAAATCATCATAGTTTCTCACACTAGAGGAATTTTTCCGTTTCCCCTTGAATGCCTCCTAGTACCTCAAGGAACTTGGAGGCACCATGAAGAGCAGCATAGTTCCCCAAACTCTTTCTGATCGTGAAACGGCGTTCTATATCGGGATGTCATCTTCCTGGCTGCGTCAGTCCCGCGTGACGGGGAACCCGGATGCCCCGCCCTTTATCAAGATTGGCAGGTCGGTGCGATATCTCCGCGAGGATCTTGAAGCCTGGTTGAGGTCGAAGCGCCGGACTTCAACAGTGCATGCCGCAAATCCCGATACGCAGAATTCCCATTAAAGCCGTCAAGGATCTTATCGCGGTGACCGAGCAAGACACCCATATAGCAGTTGAAGGGTTGCTTTCGGAATACGCTGGGAAAAATGAAATCACACGTACGTTCGGGATAAGGAGCCATGAAAGCACCATTGTTCGCCAACCCCGCACGAAAAACAAGGCGACAGTATTATGAGCTTCCAAGTCATGGAGCTCGTTTACCAACTGAAACTACCCACAAACCGGAAGTTCGTGTTGGTAACGTTAGCGAAATTCGCGAGCGATGATGGGAGCCGAGTATTTCCATCTGTTGCGACTGTTGCTCGTCTCTGCGGTCTTGCGACACGAACTGTACAACGGTGCTTGAAATCTCTCGTGATGTCTCGAATCCTGGTGATCGGTTCCCATGAAAAGGGTGGCCGGCACCCACGAGTCTACGCAATTGACCTGCAAAGAGTTCGTGATCTTCTTGGCAGTAAGAGAGAGGCCGGCCAAAAGGGCGATAATCATGATTCAGGTCACCACCAAGAAACGGATGATTCTGTGTCACACCAAAGCTATGCAAGGGGTGACACCTCGGCACTTATCAACAATGAGGGGGGTGACGATCAGCGCTTAAGGGATGACACGGAAGCCGTTCAGGGGTGCCAAAGCCTGTCACCCGATTCTTCAGGAATAGTTATTAATAAAAGAGAAACAACCCGCGACAAAGACGACACCAACCACACTCAGTTTGGTTCAGCGGACTGGGCAGAATGTCAAGAAATGCTAGCCACCCAATTTGGGCAGCAAGATTACAACTCGTGGATCAAATTGCTGTGCTTCAAGGAATATGCTGGTGGGGTTATCTATCTTAAGGTCCCATCGCGCTTTATCAGTGATTATGTGAGAGAGCATTTTCAATTGGGCCTTCAGGAGACGCTGGGCCTTCATGTACAAATTGACCATTAAGCACATAGATTAATTAAGGGGCTGTCCTAGATATAGACGACACTAGCCATCAGTGACCATCTGCCCGAGGCTTAGTGCCCTCGATCAATCGCCTACAATGCAGTAGCCTCTCAATACGCTTCGCAGATTATTTTGGCAGACCAAAGGAGATGACCAATGCCGAGACGAGCAAAACGATCACAATCCAAGCACGACGTGGAGGTCCGGCGGATCGCTAAGGACCTGAAAGACAAGGGCTACGAGGTGCAGGCTGACATCCGTGGGCACAGCAGGCCCGATACCATCGGGGGATTGCGCCCCGACGTGATTGCAAGGAAGGGCATCGAACGTAAAATTGTTGAGGTCGAGACCTCGGAATCCCGCAGCACCCCCCGAGACCTCAAGCAGCAACGAGCCTTTCGTCAAGCAGCAAACCGCTCCAAGAACACTACATTCCGACGAGTGATCGTTAAGACTGAGGATGATTAGGGCGGCGTTGGCATAATCAAGGCCATCGTGACCTGCTTTACCTGCTCCGAACGTCGAGAGGATCATAGCCAGATTGCTTGTTCCCGGCGTAGCAGACAGCGATGTACCAGCCGTAGCGATCGCGCCTAGGGGTAGGGGGTTTCGATTTCTAGCGATCGTGGCCCGTGGACCGGTGGGAAGTTTAGCGTGATCGTCCGCGAAATTAGGTAGGGGGGGGGTCGGGTATGGGGGAGTGACGGGAGTTCCTTCAGAGAGCTCCAAGGGGTGCACCCTTTCATTTCATGCTGTTGTTGACGAAATCCATCTGGACGCTGACCTGACGCAGGGCCAGTTCGATGGCCTTGAGCGACTTCCGCATCTCGGCCATGCGGTCGGCAAGAGTGCCGGCCCTGGTCGGGTTGACCTTGTAGATGGCGACGACCTCGTTGTCGCGGATGCCGGCATTGAGCAGGGCCGCGACCTGTTCGATCTTGCGCTCGAAGCCGCGGGCCAGCTTGACATCCTGGTCGGTGGCCGCCGGCGCCGCGTCCTGATCGAAGATGGCGGTCTGGGCTTCGGCCTCGACCAGGGCGTTGGCGGTGGCCCTGAGCGTTTCGTAGGTGGGGCACTTGCCGGTTCTGATCGCCCGGAAAAGGGTGTCCTGGCCCCGGTCGTCGAGGCGGGCGAGCTCGGTCGCCTGGCTAGGTGAAATCTGGCCGGTGGCGAGCAGCTTCCGGTAGCCGGGCTGGAGCTTCAACAGCGCGGTCCGCTCGGTGATCCGCCAGGGCTGCTTGATGCCGAGCCGGCGGGCCAGTTGCTCGGGCGTATAGCCGTGATCGTCGAGCATTTTCCGATAGGCGTGGGCTTCCTCCAGCGGCGAAATGTCGACCCTTTGCAGGTTCTCGATGATAGCCTGCTCGGCCGCCTCGCGGCCGTCGATCTCGACGACCTGGGCGGCGATCGTCGGCAACCCGACCAGCTTGTGAGCCCGGTAGCGGCGTTCACCGGCGACGATAACGTAGCCGGCCTGGTCGGGCCGCACGATAATCGGCTGCATGAGGCCGTGTTCGCTGATCGAAGCGGCCAATTCACGCAGCTTGCCTTGGTCGAAGTCCTTGCGCGGTTGGTCGGGATTGGGATGGACCTGGTCCAGAGGTAGCTCGCTGAGCATGGGGTCTCTCCTGTGGAAGGGTGGCATTGCGGGGTGCGGGTGCCGCGTCTTAGCCCCCCTTGACATGCGGCGAGGCAATTCACCGACCCCGTTCCTGTTCATTCGAACCCCGGCAACATGAAGCCGGGGATCGATCGCCTCTCGTACTCGGGGACCTCGATGCCGAGGGTGTCGGACAGCCATTCGGCGACCATCCGGCGATGGCACCAGTTGTCGTCGCCGAACGGCGGTTTCTCGAAGCACAACAGCACCGGCTCGAACCCGCCGGCCAGGCGCTGCAGGTCATCGACCACGCGGGACGGGTCGAGCGGCCCCAGGATGTCGTGGAAGTAGGCGGCCCGATAGGGCTCGTAGCGCATCGACAGCATGGGGTAGGTGGGAGCCAGCGGCCGATAGAACCGGTAGCCTGGCGGGATGCTGCGTGGCGTTCCCCGCGAAATTCCGATGCGCCCAGGGCCGGTATAGGTGAAGTAACTCGCCGTTTTCACGTGTCAGATCCCTTGCCTAGCCCTCATGGGCCTGGACGACCCGGTGGCTGTCGGCGGTGCGGATGGTCGCGGCGTCGATGCCGTGGCCCTGACTGACCAGGTTGCGCAGCCAGGTTGCCAGGAAGCTGTTCAGTTCGCGTTGAACCCTGGCCCGTCGCGGTGGATCGGCCAGGGCGACGGCCCGGTAGCCGAAGGTGTCTTGATAGGTCAGGGCCACGACCGTCTTGTCGACGAAGTTGACATGTACCTCCATGTCCGGGTCCGACACCATGTCGCCGTTGACCTTGTAATAGTGGGACAGCGCGATCAGCGCGGCGAGTTCGTTGCCGTGCAGATAGTCTATGTGCAGGTCCATGTAACCGGGGACCTTCGATCTGGCGGCGTCGAAGCGGTTGTCGCGGATGAATTCGACATCGATCAGCTTGGCCAGCATCTTGAAATTCCGTTCGGGAATGGTCATCTTCTCCGTCTCCTGTGCAAGGGAGCTGCCCCCGCAAGGGGGCTGAGGGCCGGGCCTTCGGGCCCGGCCTGTTTATTACCCGGGGTGTTCCTCCATCACCTGCTGTTCGTATTCGGCGGTATCGACGATTGTCTCTTAGAGGTCACGGTGGTCTCCGGACAGTACGGCGATGATCGCGATGTCGTCGGAGTCCATGCCGCCCCCGGCCATCCGCCGCTTGGCGACGCGGGCGGCGATGGTCGGGCTTACGGCTTCGACCGGTTCGACGAAGGTGCCTTCACGGAGGCAGGGTAAAGCGGTCGCTTCCGGATAGTCGCCGATCACGGTATAGGTGCTCATGGTCAGGCCTTTCGCTGCTGAGAGATCTTGGTTCCGAAGCGGGCGCTGGGCTTGTTGTTCCGCTCGGCGTGGTAGCGGGCTTCCTGCCGACTCAGGCGCCTGATCTGCGCCGCCGACCATCCGAGCAGGAGAAGCCATTCGACGTCGCGCCTGAAGGGCGCTTTCTTCGGTTTCCGCTTCGCAATGGCGATGCGTTTGCCCCGGCGGGCCGCCCCTTTTGACGGCCCGGGTTCACTCTCCCGGCGCAGGAATGAGGGGATGTCGAGCAGGTCGTCGTCCATCGGTGCTCTCCCTTGGTGACCGGGTGACGCGATGGGCCGGCACCGCGGCCGGGAACGGCAGGCCCCGTTCCCAGACCAGGATGCGGCCCGGATGATGCCGGGATGGGCCGATATATCGTGCCGGGTGCTCCCGCCCGTTCCAGTGGACCATGCAATCGAAGATCATGACCGCAGCTCCGGGAACGGACAGCCAAGGACGCGAGGAAGATCGTACTTCCTTGCCGCCTTGGCGGTGATCCAGTAGTAGGCGCCGCCGTGACCGTCCTTGCGGATGTAGCCGCCGTCGATCAGGAAGCGGAGCACGGCCTGGCTGATGTGCTCGAGGGCTTCGTCCACTTCGACCACGCGCCGGTTGAGCAGCCACCCGCGGACTTCCTCGGGGCCGCACCAGTTGTCCTTGGTGAACACGCGGATTCGCCGGCCCTGGGCGTCGGTGGTGTACTCGTGTCCGAGCCTCGCCCGGAAAAGGGCCATGGCCGCCTTGGCCCGGCGACTGAACCTCCGGGTTCGGTCGTGGTAGGATTTGCGTCGCATTGGGGTTCTCCTGTGCAAGGGGAAATGAGCAGTAATAACATAGCATATGAACAAACAAAGTACAGTTAATAATCAATTTATTGCTCTGCTGTACTCATATGTACAGACATAAACTGATTCGTATACAGAATTGTTTACAAAAAGGAATTTGATAGATTGGTCAAAGAAAGGTGCGCCACGACCAACAAGGGGGTTAAATCGACTGTTGTTGCAGTGGTGAAGGACCGGCGACAGCACGGGCAGGTCCCGGCATGCAGATGGATCAGGTGACAACCTGCAGGGGGAGGTGAGCCGTTAGCATGACAGTGCTGGAGTTAGCGGTCCTCATCGGTTTTATCCTCATCTTGTTTTCAAACCAACCTCGTGGAAACCACCAGTCGGCGCGAAACCGGCCTTGATATTGCCACAATCTTGAGTCGCGATGTGCCACTACCGTGATATCATCCGGCCATCAATACAGGGGGCTGGCAATGAAGAAGAGTCTCCAAGCACTATCCCTAGCCGTTGCCATATGCTTCGGGCTGGCCGCCGCGTGGGCCGATACCTCCAGTGATAGCCCTGATCAACTCGATGCGGCCCTCAAGCAAGCCGACCAACTGATCAAGATCGAGAGACTCGACGAGGCCCTTGCCGTCCTCAAGACCATCGATACCGAAAAACCTAAGGCTTCGGCCAGGATCGACACTCGCCTCGGCAACATCTATCTCCGCCTCGACAGGCCCGCAAAGGCCCTGGAGCTTTTCGAGCATGCCGTCTTCTCGACTATGGAGGATGCCGACGCTTACCTTGGGTTATCCCAGGCCAATCTGGCTCTCGGCAGTCTCGTCCAGGCCCGCCACCACGCCCGGACCGCTCTCAGGACCAACCCCGACCTGATCGATGCCCATCTGGTCCTCGCCAAGGCGGACGACCGGAGCGGGCAGGTTTCCAAGGCCCGGGAACGGTTTGCCGGTCTCATGCGCGACCAGCCGGACAGTGAGTCCGTCATCGTCGCCTACGCCCTGTTCCTCTCCCACAGAGACGATGTCAATGCGGCAACCGGGCTGCTGTCGCGGTTCCTCGACCGGCACCCCTTTGCCGCCGAAGCGGGCGACCTTCTGGGCCAGATGTACTGGCAGCAGGATCGGAAAACCGAGGCGCTTCGATTCCGGGCCAATGCCGCCAGGGCGTTCAGGGCGAAGGGCAACGACTTCCGCGCCGAGGCGATCATCTCCTGGCTCGAGTCCAACGACCCCACCGGCAATTACTCCGGCCAAGTAGAGCCTCAGAACCCTCCTGAGCCCCCGCCGCTGAAGGAGCCCAAGCCTTCCGCCGCCCCGGTCCCAGGGGTCGAGAACGCCGAACTTCCGGATGTCCCCCGCCCGGTAAAGGTTCTCAAACGCCCCGATCCATTGCCCCTATCCCCGGGAGTCAAGATCAGCATGGGCAGCGGCTTCATCGTGGACGGTGGCCGGTACGTGATTACCAACCGCCATGTGATCGAGAACACCGGCAAGATCGCCGTTAGGAGCGGAACCGGGGAGGTCAGGACTGTCCGGGTGGCGAGGGTGTCTTCTGATGATGATCTTGCCGTCCTCGAACTGTCCCAGGCCTTCCCGGATAACTACGCCATCCCCTTTACTCGCATGGCCGATGCCAATACAGGCCGGACGGCGGTCGTCATGGGCTTCCCGATGGCGAGCATGCTGGGGGGGCAACGACCCTCCTTGACCGAAGGGATCGTCAGCAAGGCCAGTGGCATGCGCGACGACCCAAACACCTTCCTGATCACCTCGAAGATGAACCGGGGCAACAGCGGCGGTCCCGTCTTTGACCGGCAGGGGAACCTCATCGGAGTGGCCGTCGCCAAACTCGATGCGACGAAGGTCTACGAGAAACTGGGGCATCTGCCGGAGGACGTGAACATCGCCATCAAGGCCAGCCGGGTCCTCTATTTCCTGAAGCGCCCGACGAGTATGGGGAACCAATCATCAGGGACCGAGGTCAGCCTTGAAGAACTGTATCAGGCCATGATGGCCAAGGTCGTCCTGGTCGCGGCGGAGGCAAAATGAACCGGTTCATCTTGCCGCTTGTCGTCATGGCGACCCTGGTGTCGGTGGATGCGTATGCCGAATGGGTTCAGGGCCGTGGCGAGTGGTTGTTCGGGCCGGATACTACCGAGAACGAAGCCTGCGAGTACGCGGAACAGAAAGCCCGCAAGGACGCCATCCGGAAGGTTACCGGGGAACACCTTTCGACTGAGGACATGATGGTCTGTAGCGACCGGGGTGACGAAGCCTCGTGTAAGCTCAACCAGATGACCTGGAGCACGATCGATGGTGCGATTCTCGATATTCGGTCCTCCAATCGTCAAACTGTCCAGGCCCTTGATGGGTACAATAAATGTGTCATCACCTTGGAAGCCGATGTTGGCGTTGCCGCCGGTCGTCCCGATCCCGGCTTCGATATGACCGTAGAGTTGAACGAAAGAACTTTCCGCAGCGGGGAACCGCTGGTGATCACCATCGAACCAACACGGCCCATGTACATCAGCGTCTTCCAATGGCTCCCCTACGAAGAGGCGGACCATCAAGTTCAACGGATATTCCCTAACTCGTTCGACAGGAACAGTCGCTTTACCAAGCGGGGAACCATCCCGACAAAGGGAGAAAACACGGGCTACGACCTGAAAGTTACTTTCCCCGAAGCGAATAAGGTGAAAGGCAACCTCGTTGACGAGTACCTCATGGTGGTCGGTACGCGGAAAGCCTTTGTTTTCAGGGAGACCTATACACTTGAGGAATTCAACGCCCGTCTCTTGGAGATACCCAGACAGGACCGCCGCGATGTCAGAAGGGCCTACTACGTGGTGAGGCCGAAATGAAGAAGGGGGGCGTCATCCCCCTGGTTGTGGCGGGGCTCCTCGCGGGGTGCGCGGGGCCGTCCTACATCGACGAGGGGAAGGAAGAGTCCTCTGCGGCCAACCCGTTCAGCAAGGTCTTTTTCCGCGTCCACGACGCCTACAACGACGACCCGCCCGACTGTGTCGCGGTGATGCCGTTCACGACGCCCGAGGACGGGGCCTCACAGGCAGAGGACATTAACCTTGATCAGACGGAGACCGTGCGCCGGGCGCTGTATGCCCACCTATCCCCCCAGGGAAAGAGGGATGTGGAAATTCCCCGGATCGATTTCGTGCTGGGCCGGATGTCGGATACGGAGAAAAACGACTTCGGCTTGGTCGGGAAGAACCTCAACTGCGGTACCCTGGTTGTCGGGGAGGTCACCGAATACGGCTCCAGCTTCTTCGGGATTTATTCCAGGGTGGCCGTGGGGGCCGAACTGAAGATGATCAGGGCCGACGACGGAAGCCTCTTGTGGGAGGGCCGACATGTGGCGGCAAGCCACGGTGGCGATGTTCCGTTGTCTCCCATCGGTTTGGCCATGGGAATCGTCAAGGCGGCCTCCAACCTCAACGAGGAACAGATCTTCAGGGTGATCGACGACCTTGCCCGCCGCCTCGTCAAGACCATCCCGGACAACCGCATCGCCGTTCTCGAAGAACCCCTGTCGCCGATGCTGGTGGCCGTTCGCCGGGAACCCAAGGATGCCACGACTGCTCAGGACCTCCTCGCGGCCCTGGAGGACCAGCCATTCGACGAGCGAAAATCGGTCTTGATCGAGGCCATCGAAGGGGGGCGGTTCGGCGACGACGGAACCAGGAAGCTCCACGAGGCCTTGATCGAACTGGCCCCGAGCGAAGCCGAGAGCCATGCTCGATACGCCCGTTATCTGGTGGACCAGGGTGATTATGACGGAGCTATCAAGTACACGGACCGGACCCTGGAACTGAACGACCGGGATCACGGGACGCATTTCCTGAAGGCCCGGATACTGGTCAAGCTCGATGATCTGGACGGAGCCGATTCGTCGATCGTCCGGGCGGTGGCCCTGGATGACGGCAATGCCGACTACTTCAACGGCCTTGGCTACGTGAACTCGCTCAGGGGGAACTCCGACCGCGCCCTGGCGGCCTACCGGATGTCGCTGGATCGCGACCCGGTAAACGGTTTCGCCTACTACAATACCGGCGTGACCCTGTTCAACCTGGGGAATCTCGAAGAGGCCGCAAGTGCCTTCTATGGCGCTGGCCTCTCCTACCTCAAGAGCGGCGACTACGGCCAGACGGAGAAAGCCGTCGTGGATTTGAAGGACCTTGCCTCCCAGGGGATCGATCTCGACGATGAGATCAAGATCCTGGAAGAGGCGCTGAAAGCACTGACGAAGGGAGAAGGTGAAGATGTATAGGTTTGAACTGTTGACGAAGCCCGGTGTCGTGATCGGAACGCTGTTGATGGCCGTGGGGTTTATCGGCGGCTGCGCGACCCCAGAACCGGGCTCCCCCGCTGCCGTCTACGAGGAGCAGGAGAAGAAGGAGGAGGCGCGAATCGAAGCGGTGGAAGAGACCGTCGATGAACTTCCCGACTGGTACACCAACCTGCCAACGGACCCCCACAGCGTCTATTCCGCCGGAACCGCGACCTCTCCCGACCTGCAACTGGCCATGGACAAGGGCACGTTGAACGCCAAACGTTCCCTCGCCGATCGGATCAACGGCCTGATCAGCAGCAAGATGAAGACCTTCATGGCTGAGGTGGGAGCCGGTGAGGACACCGAGGTGGTGACGGAAGTCGAACGGGTGACCACCAACCTGATCACCGAGGTCAATGTCTCCGGATATTCCCAGGCCAAAGCCAAGGTTCTGTCTCAAGGGAAGCAGTACCGGGCATACATTCTTCTCCAATATCCCATCGGCAAGGCGAACCGTATCCTCGTCGATCAGGTCAAGAAGAACCGGATTCTCGAAGGCAAGCTTCGGGCCTCGAAGGCGTTCCAGGAACTGGAGGAAGAGATCAAGAGAGCCCGACAGACACAATGACGCTCGGGGGCCGTATCATGATGAAACGTCCATTCACATGGCTGATAGCGGCCAGCGCAGTCGTTTTCATCCTGAGTGACGCGACGCCGGTCAGCGCGGAGACCAAATGGCTGATCTCGCCGGAGGAAGCGGACATGATCCGTCCGGCAACGGAGGACTTCAAGGAACCCGCTGCCGCTGTCGAGGGGCCGGGGCCGCTCATCGTCGTCAAGAACCCGAAGGCGCTCCAGCGGGTCCAGTCCCCGGTTGACATCTTCGTGTCCTTCGAGCCGGGCAAGAGCGGAAAGCCTCCGGCCATGAAGACGCTCACGGTCACATTGATCGGATTGTTCGACTTCGACATCACCGACCGGGTCCGGGAATACATCAAGGGCACCACACTGGATGTCGAACAGGCGAACCTGGCGACCGGAAGCCATTACCTTCGCATGGCGATCAAGGATATCGAGGGCAATCCCAATGAGCGGGACGTGGTGGTGGTGGTAGAGAAGTGAGGAACGGTGGCGAGCGAGAAATAATTTGGAGTACCATGGAGAAAAAGCAATCTTGGGAAGACCAGGAACGCAAGTCGGACGAAAAAGCGTTTCAGCGGCTTGAGGAAACAGTGCCACTTTGGCGGCGTGAGCGGATCGAATGGCTTGACCGGGCATTTCGACACCTCACCATTGCTCATTTTGGTGGTTTGGCTTCTATGCTTGCTTTCGCGGGGGCAATGTTTCCTCTGCACCCGTCGGTGTTTGTCTTGGTACCAATTGCGGCGTTCGGTTTCGGCATAGTTGCTGGCGCAGGGTTGCTGTTTCTTCGATGGCATTTAGCATCCGTTCAAGAACGCAGTCATCGCGATCAGATCGATATAGCTTACGACGATGAAACGATGTCCTTCTCCTTGCCGCCGAGAAACATCCTTGAAATAGTTCAGCCACCAAGCGAGAAGCACCTCAAACTGACCGCCGTGTTTCTTTGGGTCATGTTTATCTTGCTTATTGCCGGTTTTGTTGTGGGAGCATTTGGTTTTTTGATGTCTATTTCATACGAAGCTGCCAGTTGAACTCGAAAGCCTGGGATATTACATATGAGTACTTATTATCGGAGTATTCTTGACATCCATCGCCGATGGGCGAGAAATGCCATGAGGAACCTATTCTTCACCGATAATTCGCTTTAGGGGGCGGGGGAATGACTATTTTCAAGACAATGACCTCACGTCCAAAGTGCGATCTATCACCATGAGGTACTTCGGGCGAGAGCAGATACCACAGATCGTCGTCGGTACTGGGGGATAACCGCGAATAGACACTTGCCGCCGGTTGTGCGAACATGATCACCGTCGTCTTGTAGGTGGCAGGGCTGCTGGACGAACCATGGCATCGCATCGGCATATTCGGTTGGCGTTGGGGTTGGCGGCTGTCTTGTTGGTGGCGGCGGTTGGTGGGTGCTTAAAACCTCTTTGGTCACCAGCCGGTCCAATCAAACCCTCCAATTTATCAGATCGGTTGCTATGCCAATCCGCTCTGATCTCTAATTCTTCGCGGCTTGATTGGAGTTCACATTATGCAAATGCCCCCTATGCCCAAGAAGCAAAGCGCCGGGGGCTGACCCTCCAGCAATGCGCCTCCTTGACGGGGCGGAGCACCCAGGTCGCTACATCAACCGGCTCCAGCAGTTATTCCAGTTTGTCTGATAAGGGGCTTTGCTATTTTGCTCTGACCTCCTCATCAAAGCCGCTTGCCTGGAACAGGATCAACCCTAATTTTGCAAATGAAGCGAAACGCCGGGGACTGACCCTTCAGCAATGCGCCTCCCTGATGGGGCGCAGCACCCAGGTTGCCACATCCACCGGCTCCAGCCAGTATTCCAGTTGGCCCGATAAAAGGCTTTGCTTGGTTTCCACTGGCTACGTTTCCACTGGCTACCATTCAGGACCACTTGCCTGGGAAACTCTCCCTACTTATTTCTCTCATGTCCAAGAAGCAAAGAGCCGGGGGTTGACCGTTCGGAGATGCGCCAAATTAACAGGGCGGCCCTTTGAGGAGGCCTCCAACTCTACCAGTGTATTAACCAGTTGGAATGACGAGAGGCTTTGTTGGGTTGTCATAACCACCTCAGCGAAGCCACTTGCCTGGGACCGGATCAGCCTCCCAGTAAGTGCAGAATATGTCCAAGAAGCTAAGCGCCGTGGCCTGACCCTTCAGCGATGTGCCAAGTTGACGGGGCGGAGCACCCAGGTTGCAACCCCTCAACCAACCCAACCCGCCTACCCACCTCCAACGCCCTCTATCGCCGCCGCCAAGCCCAAAGACACCACCCCACCGGTAATCGACATCGCGTCTTCGATTGCCGCCCAGACAGACAGCCCGACTGTACGAGGGCGGGTTTCGGATACCAATCGGGTGGCACAGGTAATCGTTGAAGGAACTGCCGTCGATCTGGGATCAGACGGAAGCTTCACCTTCTCCCGCTACGTCCCCGTTGGAGGAACGACGGTTCGGATCGAAGCGATAGACGAATGGGGCAACCGTTCCGAACGCACCATCAAGATCAGCCGCGCCGTAGTCCAGGTCACAGACACCATCTCCTTCCCCCGTCTGGACCCCACCACCATCTCTGGCAGGCCCAACCAGAACGCCCTGGCGCTGATCATCGGGGTCGAGGACTACGAGGATGCCCCACCCGCCAAGTACGCCGACAACGACGCCCAGGTGTTCAGCGACTACGCTCGGCGGGCCTTGGGGGTGCCCCAGAACAACATCAAACTGTTGACCAATGAAGGTGCTGCCCTGACTGATGTGAGACTGAGTTTGAAACGATGGCTTCGCCGCAGGATCGAAGCCGACGTCGATGTGTATGTCTTCTTCGCTGGGCATGGGCTGGCTTCGCCTGATGGGGAGAACTTGTACCTGCTCCCTTATGACGGTGCGCCTAGTTATCTTGATGATACTGCCCTTCTCCGCTCAGAGTTGTTTGAGGTGATCAGCGAGGCCAAGCCCAGATCAGCAACTTTCTTCATGGACACCTGCTACAGCGGCCTGAGCAGGGGGGAGGAGATGCTCATGGCCAGCGCCCGCCCGATAGTAATCTCGCCGAAGAACCAGAGCATCCCAACCGGCTTCACGGTCTTCTCCGCCGCCAGCGGCCAGCAGATATCCAGCGGGCTGGACGAGGCCGAGCATGGGCTGTTCAGCTACTACCTGATGAAGGGGATGGAAGGTCCGGCAGATTCCAACGAGGACCACCGTATCACCGCTGGGGAACTCCATGCCTATGTCCGTGGTAACGTCCAGCAGCAGGCGATCCGGCTGGGCCGGGATCAGACGCCGGAGATGGTGGGGGATGCTGAGAGGGTGTTGGTGGCATGGTAGGCAGGCGAACCATGGTATCTCATCGATATTTTCGGCTTGCGTGGGGGTTGGCAGCTATCTTGTTGGTGGTGGCGGTGGGCGGGTGCCAGACGAACCAGTTGTCATCTCTCTTCGACAAACCTTCCAGTTGGTCTGAAAAGAAAATTTGCCGTGGTGCCCTGACCCCCACATCAAGCCCCCTTGCCTGGGAATCTCGACCTACGTACTCCCGGCATGTCCAAGAAGCGAAGCGCCGGGGCCTGACCGTTCAACGGTGTGCTACCCTGATAGGGTGGAGCAACCAGGTCGCTTCATCCATCGGCTCTAATCAGTATCCTGGTTTGTCTGACAAGAGGGTTTGCGTATCGGCCCTGACCAGTCCAGGGAAGCCGCCTGACTGGCACCCAAACCCAGAATTCTCCAATGCAGTCCAAGAAGCAAAACGCCGGGGGCTGACCGTTCAACAATGTGCCAAGTTGACGGGGCGCAGCGCCCAGGTTGCATCGTCCACAGGCTCCAGCCAGTTTCCAGAGATTTCTAATGAAAGTATTTGCCTTAATGCCCTAGCTTCCAGGTCAAAGCCGCTTGCCTGGGATACAACTCCAATCTTTGTCCGGGAAGCGAAGCGCCGGGGACTGACCCTTCAGCAATGCGCCTCCCTGACGGGGCGCAGCACCCAGGTTGCCACATCCACCGGCTCCAGCCAGTATTCCAGTTTGTCTGACAAGAGCGTTTGCTTATCGGCCCTCAGTCCATTGAATGTGCCTGCCTGGTACTCAGAACATTTTAATAGTGCCCCATATGTCCGAGAAGCAAAACTCCGTGGTTTGACTATTCAGAAATGTGCCGAATTGAGGGGACGCAGTTCTCAAGTTGCGGTCTCCACACGCCGAAGCAAACCATCCAGTTTATCGGAACGATTGCTTTGCCAATCCGCTCTGACTTCTTTTAAGCCGCTTGGTTGGAACTCAAATTCTGCACATGCCCCCTATGCCCAAGAAGCGAAGCGCCGGGGGCTGACCCTTCAGCGATGCGCCGCTCTTACGGGGCGGAGTACCCAGGTCGCGACATCTACCGGCTCCAGCCCGTCTTTATCCAAGGCCCAACCGCAGGATGGCATTATCCCTGCCGTAGGCGTGTTTCCTATGTACAAGCCCGGTGACGTGTTCAAGGACTGCCCCGAGTGCCCCGAGATGGTGGTGATCCCGCCAGGGAGTTTCCGAATGGGGGACTTGAACGGCGGCCACCAAAACGAAAAGCCGGTTCACGATGTGCGCATCGATTACACCTTCGCGGTCGGCAGATACGAGGTGATGCAGGCGGAATACAAGACGGTGATGGGGATAAACCCAAGCCAATTCAAGGGCTCGCGGAAGCCAGTTGATAGTGTTTCGTGGAACAACGCAAAGGAGTTTGTGCGGCGTCTGAGCACAAAGACGGGTAAGACTTATCGGTTGTTGAGCGAAGCAGAGTGGGAATACATGGCCCGAGCAGGGTCGAGCGCCAAGTATCCCTGGGGTAACGACATCAATTCATCACAAGCAAACTACCATAGCAGCAATGGAACGACTTCAGTCGGTTCCTTTTCGGCAAACAGTTTTGGCGTTTATGATACCGTCGGTAACGTATGGGAATGGGTCGAAGACTGCTGGCACGGCAATTACAACGGTGCACCTAGTGAGGGTGCTGCGTTGACGAGCGGGGGCGATTGTCGCACCCGGATTCATCGCGGCGGATCTTGGGTCTATAGCCCGAGGGACGTGCGCTCTGCCACTCGCTTCCACACCCCCCCCGCGACCCCGGGCAACGACCGGGGGTTCCGTTTGGCAAGAACGCTAACTCCTGAGACAACCAAGAAAACCCAGATAGCTGTCGCCTCTCCCAAAGTTGCCCCGCCAACGCCAACCATCGCCAAGGCCCAACCCCAGGAAGACACCAGCCCACCCAGGATCGACCTGCCAGGCCACCTGACGGCGTCGGAAGATACAATCAAGATCACGGGCAGGGTCACCGATGACAGTGAGATCGCCGCGCTCAGAGTACGGGGAAAGGCGATCAAGATTGACCGGGATGGGTCCTTTACGGTTTCCCAATATGTACCCGCCGGTGGCCTCACGACCCGCTTTGAGGCCGTCGATGTCTGGGGCAACCGATCCGAACGCACCATCAAGATCACCCGTGCCGTGGTCAAGGTCACTGACAGCATCACCTTTGAAAGCTTGAACCCCACTACTATCTCCGGCAGGTCGAACAGTCATGCCCTAGCGCTAGTGATCGGGGTCGGTGACTACGAGGACGCCCCTGCCGCCAAGTACGCTGACGCCGATGCCCAGGTGTTCTCTGACTACGCTCGGCGGGCTCTAGGGGTGTCCCAGAGCAACCTCAAGATATTGGTCAACGAGGAGGCATCGCGCACCAAGGTGAAGTTGGCCTTGAAGCTGTGGCTCCGTGGTCGGATCGAGGCTGATACCGACGTGTATGTCTTCTTCGCTGGGCATGGTCTCGCCACGCTTGACGGAGAAACCCTCTACCTCCTGCCCTATGACGGCGCTCCAAGCCTTCTCGATGAAACCGCCATTCTTCGCAATGAACTGTTCGAGGTGATCAGCAAGGCCAAGCCCCGCTCGGCGACCTTCTTCATGGATACCTGCTACAGCGGCCTGAGTAGGGGCGAGGAGATGCTCCTGGCCAGCGCCCGGCCCATCCAGATCGTCCCCAAGAGCCAGCAGGTCCCAACCGGCTTCACGGTGTTCTCGGCGGCCAGCGGTCAGCAGATATCCAGCGGCCTGGACGAGACCGAGCATGGCCTGTTCTCGTACTACCTGATGAAGGGGATGGAGGGTCCGGCAGACGCCAATGGAGACCGTCGGATCACCGCTGGTGAGCTTCATGGGTATGTCCGGCAGAACGTCCAGCAGCAGGCCATTAGGCTGGGCAGGGAGCAGACTCCGGAGATGGTGGGGGATGCGGAGAGGGTGTTGGTGGCGTGGTAGGCAGGCGAACCATGACATATCAAAGACATGTCCGGCTTGCGTGGGGGATGGTGGCTGCCTTGCTTGTAATGCTCCTTGCTGTACCAGCTTGGGCAGGGTTCGAAGAGGGCGTGGCGGCCTATGAACGGGGCGACTACGCAACGGCGTTTCGTGAGCGGAGGCTGCTATCGGCTAATATCCCTACTCTCCGAATGGTGATTTGAGATGAAACGTCTACTGTCCGTTCTAGGTGCCTTTGCCGTTGCCATACTTGTTTCAACAGGAGGGTGGAGTGGCAATTTACAAACCTGTTTATCAGGGAATTACCCTTCTCTCTGCAAGCACAACCTTCTGACGCCGGGACAAAAGGTTCAGGTTCAGAATGCAGAACTTGCTGCGAATTTACAAACCTGTTTATCAGGGAATTACCCTTCTCTTTGCAAGCACAACCTTCTGACGCCGGGACAAAAGGTTCAGGTTCAGAATGCAGAACTTGCTTCGAATTTACAAACCTGTTTATCAGGGAATTACCCTTCTCTCTGCAAGCACAATCTTCTGACGCCGGGACAAAAGGTTCAGGTTCAGAATGCAGAACTTAGCATTCAACCACAACAGTCACTTCCAACTACAAGAGCAAAAGATACAACCCCACCAACAATCGATATCGCTTCTTCAATCAACGTTCAATCCGACAGGCCAACAATTCAGGGTCGTGTTACGGATAACAGTCGAGTGGCGCAGGTCACGGTTGAAGGGACGGCTATCGATTTACAGCGCGATGGCACATTTACCTTTTCACGTTATGTCCCTATTGGAATGACATCGGCTCGTATTGAGGCTTTTGATGAGTGGGGAAACCGTTCAGAACGCACCATCATGATCACCCGGATCGTGACCGCCCTCATCAAGAAAATACAGAGATCACTTACCCAACTCGGCTACGGCCCTGGGCCAGTGGACGGCACTCTGGGAGATCGCACCCGGTCAGCCATACGGTCCTTCCAGAGGGACAGCGGGCTACCTGTTGATGGTGATGGGACAGAATCTCTCCTGGCCCGTCTGGAAGACGCCGTATCCCGGAAGGCCGAGACACTGCCCCCATCCATTGCCAAGGCCCAACCCCGGGAAGACACAGTTCCACCCAGGATCGACCTGCCGGGCCACCTTACGGCCTCTGGTGACAGTATCCGTATTCGAGGACGGGTCACTGACGATAGCCGGATCGTGGCTGTGGTGGTTTCTGGAAAGTCGGTGGCTTTCGGATCTGACGGATCGTTCTCGGTAGATCGCTATGTCCCAAGCAGCGGTGATATGGTGGATGTTGA
Source organism: Candidatus Glassbacteria bacterium (assembly GCA_019456185.1). NCBI lineage: Bacteria > Candidatus Glassiibacteriota > Candidatus Glassiibacteriota bacterium. The sequence continues at coordinate 38,059 of VRUH01000021.1, forward strand.
AGCCGTCGATGAATGGAACAACCGCTCCAAGCACTCCATCAAGATCACTCGAGCAATAACTCAGGTCACCGACACCATCTCCTTCGCCCGCCTCGATCCCACCACGATCAATGTCCACCCCAACCAGTACGCTCTGGCCCTGATCATCGGGGTCGAGGACTACGAACGTGCCCCGAAGGCCGTGTTTGCCAACCGGGATGCACAGGTGTTCAGCGACTACGCCCGTAGGGCCTTGGGGGTGCCCCAGAGCAACATCAAGGCTCTGATCAATGATCAGGCGGACCTCAGCGATCTGAGGGTGGCCACGAAGCAATGGCTCCGGGGGCGCATCCAAGCCGGGTTGTCGGATGTGTATGTGTTCTTCGCCGGTCATGGGCTAGCTTCTCCCGATGGGGAGGACCTGTATCTCCTGCCCCGCGATGGGGTCCCCAGCTTGTTGGAGGACACTGCCCTGTTGCGTTCCGAGTTGTTCGAGGTGATAAGCGCCGCCAAGCCCCGTTCTGTAACCCTGTTCCTCGACACCTGTTACAGCGGCCTGAGCAGGGGTGAAGAGATGCTCATGGCCAGCGCCAGACCTATCGTGATCTCGCCCAAGAACCAGAGCATCCCGATAGGCTTCACCGTGTTCTCCGCCGCCAGCGGCCAGCAGATATCGAGCGGTCTGGACGAGGCCGAGCATGGGCTGTTCAGCTATTTCTTGATGAAGGGGATGGAGGGTCCGGCAGACGCCAATGGGGATCGCCGGATTACCGCTGGTGAGCTTCATACCTACGTCCTGGGCCACGTCCAGCAGCAGGCAATCCGACTGGGTCGGGAGCAGACGCCGGGGATGGTCGGGGACGCGGAGAGGGTGTTGGTGAGGTGGTGATGAAGCGCCCGCTCCTTTCATGCATCTTGTTGCTGACAGTTATGGTCAGTGCTTCTGGTTCGTTTGGCGCAGATTGGCAGAAGGGATTGGATGCTGCACAAAGAGGGGATTATGCAACAGCTTTGAGGGAGTGGAAGCCTCTTGCCGAAATGGGACATGCTAGAGCCCAATTTAAATTGGGGATGATGTACGGTCTCGGAGCAGGTGTTCCCCAAGATTATGCCAAAGCCAACAGGTGGTATCACCTTGCCGCCCAACAAGGACTTAAAGAAGCCCAGTACAATCTGGGTGAGATGTACTACCACGGAAAAGGCGTCTCGCAAAATTACAAGACCGCAGTCAAGTGGTTCCGTCTTTCTGCCAATCAGGGATATGCCGAAGCTCAGAATTATCTGGGTACGATGTACTACAACGGAGAAGGTGTATCTCAGGACTATACCGAGGCAGTGAAGTGGTACCGTCTTGCTGGCGAACAGGGGTATGCTGTAGCCCAGAATAATCTGGGTGAGATGTACTACCACGGAAAAGGTGTATCTCAGGACTTTACGAAAGCAGTGAAGTGGTACCGTCTTGCTGCAAATCGGGGGAATGCCTTTGCCCAGTTTAGTCTGGGTGTGATTTACGACAAGGGAGAAGGTACCCCGCAAAATCGCAAGACTGCCGTCAAGTGGTTCAGTCTTTCTGCTAATCAGGGATATGCCAAAGCTCAGAACTATCTGGGGACGATGTACTACAACGGAGTAGGTGTATCTCAGGACTTTACGAAAGCAGTGAAGTGGTACCGTCTTGCTGGCGAACAGGGGTATGCTGAAGCCCAGTACAATCTGGGTGAGATGTACTACCATGGAGTAGGTGTATCTCAGGACTTTACGAAAGCACTGAAGTGGTGGCGTCTTGCTGGCGAACAGGGGTATGCTGAAGCCCAGTTTACTCTGGGCACGATGTACGCCGAAGGAAAAGGAGTCCCACAAAATCACAAGACCGCCGTCAAGTGGTATCGTCGCGCCGCCAATCAAGAATATGCCAAAGCTCAACAAAATTTGGGGGCGATGTATACGAATGGGTTGGGTGTTTCTCGGGACCTTGCCGAAGCAGCTAGGTGGATCCGTCTCGCTGCCGAGCAGGGACTTGATTATGGTCAGTACGGCTTAGGTTTCATTTATGAATTTGGAAGAGGTGTTCCTCAAGATGACACTGAGGCAGCGAAGTGGTATGGTCGCGCTGCCAAACAGGGATTGGACCATATTAAGGCAATAAAATGGTATCGTGAAGTTGCCGACGATGGAGATGCTGAGGCACAGTACGGCCTAGGAAAATGGTATGAAATTGGACGAGGTGTCCCGCAGGACATCGCCGAAGCGGTCAGGCGGTATCGCCTTGCCGCCGATCAGGGAGATCCAGATGCGAAGAAAGCATTGGAAATACTGGAGCCCAAAACAGCGATCAACACCTTCCCCACCAAACCCATAGATGTCCATTTCCGTTCGTCGCTAACCCGTCCCAACGACATAGCAGTCATCATCGGCAACGCCGACTACGGCAAGCAGGGCAAAGATATACCAAACGTGATCCCGGCCTACGCCGACGCCGAGGGGATCAAGCTGTACGTCAAGCAGGCCCTAGGCATCCGCGATGAAAACATTATCTTCCTTAAGGACGCCAGCCAGGCCGTAATGATCTCCACCTTCGGCAGCGCAACCAATCCCAAGGGCCAGTTGTTCAACTACGTCAAGGCGGGAAAGTCGCGGGTCTTTGTTTATTACTCAGGTCACGGCGCTCCTGGCAGCGAAGAAGGCGGCAGTTATATCGTTCCGGCGGACGCGCAGGCGTCGCTCATCGAGCTCAATGGCTATCCCCTGAAGACGCTTTACAAGAACCTGAGCAAGATACCGGCGAAGTCAGTGATGCTGGTCCTTGAGGCGTGTTTCTCGGGATCAAGCCAAAGTGGAACCTTGATCAGCAAAGCCTCGCCTATTCAGATTCAGCCCAAAGAGACAAATATCCCGCCCAACATCACCGTCATCTCAGCCGGCGCCGCCAACCAGATTGCGTCTTGGGAGCAGGACTCATCAAGCGGCCTGTTTACCAAGTACTTTCTCAAAGGCATGTCCGGAGAGGCCGACGCCAAACCCTATGGCAATGGGGACGGCAAGGTCGGCTATGACGAGCTAGACCGCTACTTCAAGGAAACTCTCACCTACTACGCCCGCCGCTACTACGGACGCGATCAGACGGCGCAAATAGTGGTTGGCAGTGGTGGCTAGGAACAACCCCCGATGAGATGGCTCGCTCTCGCTGTCGTTCTTGTGCTCGTCGCGCCCACCTGGGCCGCCGAGAACAAGAACGGCGTCGCGGTCATCATTGGCAACAAGACCTACCAGGGTCACATCCCAGCCGTTGACTACGCCCACAACGACGCCGAGGCCATCAAACGGTATGTGGTCGATATCTTGGGCTTCCGCGAGGGCAACATCATCGACCTCCGCGACGCGACCCAGGCCCAGTTCCTGTCGGTCTTCGGCAACGAACGCACCCATCAGGGCAAGCTGTATCAGTACGTCTGGCCCGGCAAGTCGGACGTGGTGGTGTTCTACTCCGGACATGGGGTTCCCGGGCTCAAGGACCGCCGGGGGTTCCTCCTGCCGGTGGACGCCGATCCCGATACCCCAGAGATCAACGGCTACTCCCTCGACCTGCTGTACGGGAACCTGTCTAAGGTCGAGGCCCGGACAACGACGGTGTTCCTCGACACCTGCTTCTCCGGCGATAGCGCCGGGGGCATGTTGATCGGCTCCGCGTCACCAATACGCATCGTGGCCACGATGCCGTCACTGGCCAAGGGCATGACCGTGATTACCGCCGCCCAAGGCGGCCAACTCGCCAGTTGGGACGATGACGCCAGGCACGGCTTGTTCACCGAGCATCTGCTTCAGGCTCTCTACGGGAAGGCGGACGCCAACGGAAACGGAAAAGTCACCGTCAAAGAGATCAAGGCGCACCTAGATGAGGAGATGACATACGCGGCAAGACGCCGCTTCAATCGCTTACAGCAGGCAACGGTCCTGGGCGACACGGATCGTGTGCTTGCCTCGTACCCGCCCGGCAGACCGCCAGCCCGGCCGAGTATCGAGGTCGCCGTCGGCGCCATTGTCGCCAAGGATTCCGCCAGCGATACTGCGATCGACTGGAAGCGCAAGGTCATCCACGTAAAGGGATTCGGGGCGGCAGACCGTTCATTCCCGGAAAACGTCTGGAAGCGTGCCGCCGAGGAGGCCGCCAAGGTCGATGCTCAGACTAAGCTATTGGAGGTTCTGAACGGCTCATTGATCAACTCCAAGACATTCGTCAAGAACTACCAGAGCAGCCTCGACGAGAAGGTCAAGGAAATCCGTGGCCACGTTCCCTATGCGCGACAAGTAGGGTCGACGATTTATCCGACCGAGGACACTGCGGAATTGGTTCTGGAATTGAGTATCGAATGACGTGAGGAGGGCGAGCATGTTTCGCACCGATCTAATGGCATCCGTACTGGGGGCGCTTGTAGCAGCTGCATTGCTGGTGCCGGTGATGGCTCGCGGCGCGGATGAACCGTTGCTACTGTGGGATAAGACTTACAGCGGTGGGTTTCCCTTGACCAAGCAGAGATAAGTTTTTTCATTTTAGGCAGGGTGTATTCCGGAATGAAATTTTCGACGTTTCTTAAGGTCGTGTTTTTCGGGGCACTCTTGTTGCCTCCCGGTTTGGCGTCGGCCGAGACCATCGACGTCACCATCAAGGGCGTTGATGACGGGGTCAGGACTAGCAAGCAACAGGACTACAAGGAAGCCCTACTCCACGCCAAGCTTCAGGCCATCGAGAGGGCAGGGGTCGCCATCGAATCGATCACCCGGATCGTCAACTTCCAGATGAAGCTCAAGCAGGTGGAAACCAAGGCGAAAGCCGTCTTACTGCCAGGCTTCCAGGTCATTGATATCGGCTACACCGAGGACGGTTCGTACCAAGTGGTCCTTTCCGGTAAACTTCGGGTTGGAGGAGCTACGGCATCCGAGGACGTGCCCGCCATGCAGATGGACCCGGTGGACGCGCCCTATATGATCATTCAAAAGTCCAACATCCGTAAAGTACCGCACGGAGCCGCCGAAAGGATTTACGTTCTTGCCGCTGGAACGGAGGTTTTCGTCTTGGGTATTTCCAAGGACCGTACCTGGGCCGCGATCGAATACAAAGGAAAGGGTTTGGGATACGTGCAATTTTCCGTACTGCAGGAAAAGAGAGCCTATTTGGCTGAACAGGAGAGAAAGAGAAAACAGAAGGAAAAGGCAAGACAGGAGGCCAATCGCAAAAAGGAAAGAGAGGAACGGGAACGAGCCGAAAGCAGGCGGAATCTCGCCGAACTACTGGAGGCGAAAAGACGATTGAAGGCCTGGAAGAACGTCCGGCTGACGCCGAGCGACGCGCAGGAATGCCGCTCACAATGCGAATCGCTCCGCGAGCGATCGAGACAAGTTTCCGATGAAGCCTGGAGAGCGCGTAGCCAGATCAACCGGGTCAGTCGGTACGCCCAGGAAATCGGTCGAATGGATCTCAACAATTTGGCCAGGGAACTTGCCGCGAAACATAAGGCAGGTGTGGCGCAATCGGCGAGGCTTAAGCAGGCGTATGAAAACTGCAAAGTTGGTTGCGATAGCAAAACTTACGGATCAGGAAACAAATTCAAATGCCCGAATCAGCAAGAAATGAAATTGATAATTCCAGGGCATTTTTTTGAGATTCAGCGGGACGGTCCCCAAACGATTTCCACTTGGCGGTGCCCCCTTCCGCCGAAGTGACGCTTCGAGGTGCGCAGACTTTGTTATTAGGGCGGACTGGGTAATATCGGTTCAATTGTTAGATTGGGAGGTAATCGATCATGAGGCGCATATCAACAATTCTCGGTTTGACTTTCGTAGTAGCATTTATCTTCCCTGACCCGAGTTGGGCTGCCTGCAAGTTTGATTGGTCGGCAGGGGCTTACTGTGGTCCTGGGAAGACGGCTAATCGGGTCACGGATGAATTCGTTGGACCTTTTTCGAACGCATGCCGGACCCACGACTTCTGCTATTTCGCAGCAGGAGAGCAGATTGCTAAAGAAATTGAAGAGGGCTACTTGAGAACAAAATCTGATATTGCGAAGCGGCGAGATGAGTCAAGACGGCAATGTGATTCTTATTTTTACGAGAGTCTTATGGATGCATGCTCTCAGGTTCCAGCTGTCATGAGAACCAGTTGTAAGACTAACGCGCTGCAGTACTTTGGCTGGGTTAAAGGTGTTGGCTGGTCGGCGTTCAGGCGGTCAATAACAAAGGCTCAGAACTGTCGGTAACGCCGGCACTGTCATGTACTAGGCGAGGCCTCTGAAGACCGCTTGAGGTGACAGGTGGTGGGAGATGTGTCCGTTGGTTTTGCTGATAGGGAGAGCGAAGGATCTGCTGTATGTGCCCCGATCCATGATTATTTTCGGATCGGACAGGCGTTAGGATCGACGGTCTATCCGACCACGGACACGGCGGAAGTGGTTTTGAAATTGGCCATCGAATAGGAAGGGGAGCATTGATAAATGTGGGACCAGTCCATAATGAAGAAAAAAAGGGGGAAAGGGGGTTATGGCAAAAGGGATTTCCTAACCCTTATCCCTATAATAGTAATTTTGCTGTTTTTTGTGCTTTTTTCTAATTTCGCACATGTTAAACAAGCATGGGGAAGCCCTATTGTAGCTTCATTAGTTTGCCGCGATATTTTAAAGGGTAGTAGATTTGAAATTGTCAAAAGACTTTTTTTAGGTAGATGTATATTTGCTAAAGATGGTTCTTCATCTGTCAACGCCACAAATTGGAATGCATTTTCTTTTGTTGGAATTTGGATCGACGATGCATTGTGGCATCGTATTGTGACCCTTGATGGTGATGATAAAAATATGAAACACACAGTCATGAAATATTTCTATGGTGTATTGAAGAAGGCGGCTCAATTAGCTGAGGCACCCTCAAACACCAAACTTACTTTTTACCTTGTGAATAATAATGGGAGTGTCATAGCTCGTGGTATTATTATCGGAGGCGAAATGATACCAAACTTTGTTGACCCCAAGCATTGGTAACGGATTTCGGCTGGGTTTGTATGCTGGCTGAAAATATGAAAGGGGATTTCGTTATGAAGAAAGGAATGGTGTTCGTCTGGATTATTGTGTTGATTTTTATGAATTATATAGAAGTGGCGTACTCTGGACAAAGAAATTTGGTCATTCGTAATGTAAAAGTTACGGAACACAATTTAGCGCATGGAAATCATTGGTTTGGAGTCACAACACGGGCAGGTGAATAAATTTATTTCTGGTCTAAAATGAGTCCAAATCGAAATGACCCAGATTTAATTTCTGAAGCTTTTACCATGCAGCAGACACAACACACTTTCGACATATACTATTTCAATGATTTAAACAAGTTTCAGTGGGGAAAAACGTGGATGAACGCTTATGGTATTGGCTTTCCCCGCGTCCAGGAAATGAATGAAGGCCGAGGCAGGCAATCCGTCATCACCCGTGCTTCCAACCGCCGGTGCCTGCATTAACTCGTGCGCAGACAAGGCCACCAGCAATTCTCCCTCCCTGAAACCTCGCCGGGCCATCGTGGCCCGGCAATTTTTCGGTTATCTCATGGGGGTTACGTGAAATTCCGTCAGGCACCGTTCCAGGCAGTTACCGGAACTCGTTGTGTTCCTGCACACTCGATGCCCAAAGGGCCGATAGTTCCTCCGCCTGTTCCAAGACCGTGCGAACGGCCGCTTCCTGGAGGTCGGGGGGATAGCCGTATTTGCGGAGTATCTTCTTGACCAGAACCCGGATGCGGGCGCGGGCGTTTTTGCTGTGCTTCCAATCGACGCTCACGTTCGCCTTTACGCGCTCAAGAAGATCGTGGGCGATGACGCGAAGTTGCTCGTCGCCCATGACTTCGCGGGCGCTCTTGTTTTCGGCCAGGGCGTCATAAAAGGCGATTTCCTCGTCGGTAAGCCCTTCCTCCTCGCCCCGCTTGCGGGCAACCTTGATGTCGTTGGCCAGCGCGATCAGTTCCTCGATCACCTGGGCCGTGGTGATGGCGTTGGTGTGATAGCGGTTGATCGCTTCCTGGAGCCTTTCGGTGAACGCCTTGACCTGAACGACGTTGGTCCGGACCTGGGACCTGATTTCGCCGTTGATGAGCTTCTTGAGGGCTTCCAGGGCCAGGTTCTTCTTCTCCATCCCCCTTACCTCGGCAAGGAACTCGTCCGACAGGATGGAGATATCCGGGGTTTCGATCCCCGCCGCTTCCAGGATATCGACGATCTCGGTTGAAATGACCCCCCGGCTGACGATCTGCTGCACGGCGAGATCGAGGTCGGCTTCCGTTTTCTTCCCCCCCTCGGATTGTGATTTCGCCAGCGCCGCACGGACGGTCTGGAAAAACCCGACTTCGTCGCGGATGCGTTTCGCTTCGTCACTGGCCGCCGCCAGCGCGAATGCCTTGGAAAGCTCAAGGACGGCGTCGGAATAGCGCCGCCATGCCTTTTTCTTCCCTTCGTCCGTGGTCTCCTTGTCGGCGTTCCGGCGCTGCATTTCCAGGACCCATTCCATGGCCCCGGCGATGGCGATCAACCGTTCCCTGGGCGTGCCCGAGATCGCCGCCGCGTAGTCGTAGCCATGGAACATGTCGCGGACGATTTCGTGCTTCTCCAGCATGATCGCGACGGCTTCCGATTCGTCGATGCCGGTAATCTCCCGGTCGCGGTCGGTATACCGGGCGAGGGCATTCTTGAGGTTCTGGGCAAGGCCGATGTAATCGACCACCAATCCCCCCGGCTTGTCCTGGAACACCCGGTTCACCCTGGCGATGGCCTGCATCAGCCCATGCCCGCGCATGGGCTTGTCGACGTACATCGTGTGCAGGCAGGGGGCGTCGAAACCGGTCAACCACATGTCCCGCACGAGGACGATCTTCAAGGAGTCGCCCGGGTCCTGGAGCCGTTTCCTCAGGAACTCCCGCCGCGCCTTGTTGCGAACATGGGGTTGCCACGCCAGCGTGTCGGTGGCCGAACCGGTCATGACGACCTTGATTTCGCCCTTTTCGTCCTCCTCGCCGTGCCACTCGGGCCGAAGGGCCGTGATCGCGTTGTAGAGATCGACGCAGATACGGCGACTCATGCAGACGATCAAAGCCTTGCCGTGCATGCCGGAGACCCGGTCCTCGAAGTGCTCGACCATATCCTCCGCGATCAGTCCCAAACGCTTTGCGGAGCCGACCAGGGCCTCGGTCCGCGCCCACTTGCCCTTGAGCCTCTCGGCCTCGGTGGTTTCCCGTTCCTCGGTCAGTTCCTCGATCTCGGCGTCGATCCTCGGTTTCTCGTCCTCGTCGAGCTCGATCCGGGCCAACCGGCTTTCGTAATAGATGGGCACCGTCGCCCCGTCCTCGACGCCCCTTTGAATGTCGTAGATGTCGATGTAGTCGCCGAAGACGGCGGGTGTGTTGACATCCGTCTCCTCGATGGGGGTGCCGGTGAAGCCGATGAACGAGGCGTTGGGCAGGGCGTCGCGCATGTGCTTGGCGAAGCCGTATGAGATTTCCCCTGTATCCCGCGCCACCTTGGCCTTGAAGCCGTACTGGCTGCGGTGGGCCTCGTCGGCGATGACCACGACATTCCGCCGCTCGGTGAGCGCCGGATAATCGGTTTCGCCTTTCTCCGGCATGAACTTCTGGATGGTGGAGAAGACGACCCCTCCCGAGGAAACCGAGAGCAGCTCGATCAGGTGTTCCCGACTTTCCGCCTGGACCGGCTTCTGGCGGACCAGGTCGGTGCAGCCGGAGAAGGTCCCGAACAATTGGTCGTCCAGGTCGTTGCGGTCGGTGATGACCACCAGAGTCGGGTTTTCCATCTCGGGATGGACGATAATCCGGCCGGCGTAAAACACCATCAACAGGCTCTTCCCCGACCCCTGGGTATGCCAGATGACCCCGACCCGCCGGTCCCCGTCGGGCCGGGTGGCGTTGACCGTGCAGTCCACGGCGTTGCGGACGGCGTGGAACTGGTGGTAACCGGCGATCTTCTTGTTCAGCCTGGAACCGTCGCTCTCGAAGACGACGAACCCCCGGAGGTAGTCGAGGAACCGCCGTTTCTCGAACACGCCCTCGATAAGGGTCGCCATCTCGGGCCAGCCCTTGGGCGAGATTTCGCGCCCGTCGGTCGTCCGCCACGGCATGAAGCGTTCGATGTCGGCGGTCAACGAGCCGATCCGCGCCTGTATCCCGTCCGATGTCACCAGCACGGCGTTGGGGCGGAACAGCGACGGGATATCCAGCTTGTAGGTCTGTAGCTGGTTGAACGCCCCGTCCAGGGTGGCGTCCTCGTCGCCCGGGTTCTTGAGTTCGACGACCCCCACCGGCAGGCCGTTGACCAGCACCACCACATCGGGACGGCGGTTGTTCCGGTTCTCGATCACCGTGAACTGGTTGACCGCCAGCCAGTCGTTGTTGTCCGGATTGTCGAAGTCGATCAGCCACGCCTTGTCACCGGCGATGGAACCGTCGTCGCGGGCCACCTCGACATCCACGCCGTCAACCATCATGCGGTGGATACGCCGGTTCTCTTCCACAAGCGACGGCGTTTCCGACATCTGAATCTTGCGGATGACTTCGTCGAGCACGTCGGCGGGCAAGTGGGGATTGATCCGCTTCAACGCCGACCGCAACCGCCCCGACAACAACACCTCGCCATAGCTGACACGCTCCGGCGCCGGCCCCTCGGGAGCGATCTCGGTGCCGTAGCGAATCTCGTAGCCCAGGTCCTCGAACCAGGCGAGTCCCGCTTCCTCGACGGTGGCTTCGGAAAGGCCGTGGGTCACCCGGCGGCCTCCTCATCCACCCTCTCAATGAAACATAGGTCCACGTTGAACCCATAAGCGCCGAGACGGCGCGCCGAGTGCTGGAAGGACACTTTGCTGAAAAACGGGATGTCGAACGTGCCGTCCCGTCTGCGCTTCGCGATCACCCCGAACCGTATCGTGTAGTCCCGCGCATTGGGTTGATCCACCGGGATCAATTCAACATTCTCCGCAGCAACACGCGTGAGGTAATCTCGAACCTGGTTTCGAAATTCTGGCTCCCGCGCCAGCAACTCCCCAGCCATCACCCCTTGTCTGAACAAGTGGCTGAGAGTGCTTGATCCCTTTTCTCCCGGCTTGGTGTGCAGGAGCACCCGTTCGTCCGTCAGGATGTCGCAGAGTTCGTACCCGGTCGCTTCACCGGGGACTCGGAAAGTCTGTCGGTCGAATAGGATGCGCCCGTCGCGTCCACACACTCTCGCACAGTAAGCCGGTTCACTCTCTGCTACGCCGGCATCGGGAAAGCCGGACTGCACGACCTTGGACTCGTAAAAGTCAATGACCCGATCCCTGAAATCGGTGTCTACACGGTACCAACTCCCCTCGGACAGAATGTATTGATGTCCTCCGTGGCTAACTTCGAAGATGATGCATTTGTAGAGCTTCCAACGCGGGAAAGACGTGCCTTCGACCTCAAATTGAATTTCGACGTGATGCGCCTTCAACGTCTCTAGCTCGATGTCATCATCAGTGCGACGACCAGCGAAGTAGTCCGTAATGTCCAGATCGGAGTACAGCGTCTTGTTCCACGTGCCCTGAAACTTAAAACCGACAATCGCCGTTTCGTCGATGATTTCGGGAGGAGACAGATACACTCGCTCGAACTCAGCGTTGTTCAATGCGCCAAGGAGCAACTGGTCCAGCGTTCCGATCATGACGGGATCGCTCACCGGACGCAGTTGATCGATCATTGCAAAGCTGGCCTGGTAGGCATCGCTTTCAAAGAGGTCGAGCGCCTGCGCGCACTTACGCCCGAGCCCAGCAAAATCCAATTCGGCGGACAGCTTCAACGAACTGCTACCCGTTGCCTTCTTAGCGAAGCCGTCATCGGCGGCCCTTCCGGTCACGCTCCGGATGACATCAACCAGTTGGTCGATTTCAAACTCGTCGAGCCTGGAGGATCGCCCCGTCTGTTGACGTTTGCGTAATGCCGCCGTCTCGGGTCGCATCACGTCAACATTCCGGAGTTCATCCGGGGCCACGGCGCCCAGGGCTGCTTTCAGCCCGAAGTCCTCGACGAACCTCCCGTCGTCGAGCATCGACCAACCATGGCCGAACGTGATTGCAAACGTCCGCTCGCGCACCTTCAGAAACAGGACAGCCGACACGCTTCGCACCGACAAGTTCAGGGCGCTCAGATCGAAAGCCTCGTCGAGTAGCAATTTCCACCTCGGCGGATTAGCGGGGTGTTGTTTGACGAAGAGCACCGGCTCCTCCTCGTGATCGTCGTCCGGATCAAATCGGTCGAACATGTCCGGTAGCTTTAGCGCGTCCTCGTACCGGTCGAGGTCGTCCTTGGCGAGGTGGATGGTGATGGTCCTGCTTTTCATTCGCCACCTCTCAAAGTTCACTTGTTCCGTATTTATCGATGTATCGACGAAGTTGGGCCTTCGGCCGTTCGATCACCCAGTCGAAGTATTTCGCTATGGACTGTTTGATCGCCCAAACATCGAAAAACATTTGAGCAAAACAGTCAGCAACACTGAACGGATTGCGCCCTTTATACGAGACCTTCTCGACCCCATCTCCATGAGCCGCGACGTTGCGAGCCTCGTTGATGTCTCGAATGGATTGGAGGTCCGGATAGGGCCAAGAGTTCAAGACCGGCTCCAACACGCGGTACATGTCCATGAACCCTAAGCGTCCAATCATACGGTCGAATTTTTCCAGGGTCTTTTTGTTTTCTGTCTCGTCGTCCGTAAGGAACAGTTGGGCTTTGAATGTGTGGTAGAAGATTCGCCGTAGTTCGACCTCAACCGCGGCATGAAGATCGAAAATGCAGGACCTGATTTGATGCTGGTTATCGTCCAGGTTTGAGGCAAGTTCCTTCACCCCCTCATAAGCCTCCTCGGCGCTCTTGAAGCTGAGGAGTTCAAGGTAACTTTGAGATGTTTCCGTCACGCGGCAACCTCCTCTTCGCCCTCAGGTTCCTCCTCCGGCAGGTCGCTGAGCACATCTACATATGCTCCCCGGTCGAGGGCGTAGAGTACCTGGCTTGGGCGGAAAGTGAGGAAGTCGTTGATAACGATATGGTTGTTGTCTTCGTCAACGCTCACCGATACGGCGGTGTCCATGCGTTCGTTTTCATCAGCCTCTTCATTGTATTCCCGGCGCGTATGGCCAAGGTTCAATGGGCGTGCCGCATGGGCCTCGTAAAGAATGACGGCGATGGCTTCGGCGGTGGCGGCGGCGAGTGTCCGGTGGCGATGGCCGACGGATTGATGCACCACATCGCGACCGTGCCCGAGAGGCCCATTGCTGTTGCGCAGCTCGGACAGTCCCCGTGTCGCCGTGATCAGGCCGCTTGCGATATCCCGGAGCGCCGTATCAACGGTTTCCACGTCCAGGCCCACGGTCCGAGCCGCCAATGTCACAAGCTTGGCGGGTGAGGCGTCCGATGGACAGGCCTGCCCATGTTCAGAGAGGATGGTTTTGCACACGCACTCGACGATACATTTCGCACCGTCTAAGGCTTTGTCCGAACCTTCGTGGATTGCCGCTTCGGTGGTTTCAATGAGTTCCCGCAGGTGGCCTGAGTCGGGCCAGTCCTCCAAGATGCGGCGGACTCCTTCAAGAACGAAATCGGGAGTGCCATCGGTCATGTCGCGGCCTCCACTTCCTTCTCCGCACCACGAACGCGGATTTCGCCGGACATGAGTTTGGGCAACAGCGTATTGCGCAGGTCGGTGAGGGTTTCGTTTTCATGCCTATTGGCACTTATTTTATTATGAAACTCACAAACTAGATCATCAAAGGCCGACAAGACGGGTTTATCTGGGAGACAGAATGATATCTGCTTTAGGTTTGAAGCTGGCCGGGAAATTGACGGAACGCCCGTTGATGAAGTGTTAGCTAGCAGCCTGTGCTGACCAGTGTGGGATTTGAAAAAATAAAGTATAAAAGATGGCAAAACTTTGTTCATGTTGCATCGCAGATAAAATTGCCGCTGCGATATGATATATCTATCATACTTTGACGCATCTGGAACTAAGGAGACCTGACCGATATTTCCAGCGTGAGTGAATATAATATCTCCTCGTTTTACATTTGATCTCTTTAGGCTATTAGCGTGTTCTTCGGTTATATAATTATAAGTGTTATCTTCAAGCAAAATGCTATTTAGATGTTGCCCGCTGATAATCGGAATACCGTCAGGGACAAACGTTGAAACTTTAATGTTCGAACCAAATGGTCCCATCGCAATTTGCGCGGCAACATCCTCCATTTTCGATAGTATCCACCCCTCCGGCAGCCCCTCGTCATTGAACCCATCCGGAAACAGCGCAGCCGTTTCGGTGTCCATGTGGGGGGGGTGACGGCCTTCGGCCTTGGCGTGAACGGGGTCGAAATCGACGAACCAGGACTTGAACAACGCCCGAGCCATCGCCTCCAGCGTTTCGTTCATCCGCCGGTTCAGATCGATCTTGTCGTCGAGGACACTTATGGTCTCGACAATTGCTTCTTGTTCTTGGATTGGAGGCGCTGAAAGGACGATTCGGTTCATGTTGCCCTGGGTCAATTTGGGCATCGTTGAGCCGGTCAAATAGCCCGAGATATCTTTGACGGTCAGCGCGTAATTGAGATAACGGGTTAACGCATTCCTGTTGCCACGAACGATGTGTGCATGGTTATTCACCCAAAACTGACCACGTGCCAAGAAAGCAATGGGTGTTTGTCGCGTTCGGAGATTTTCGCCATCCTCAGCGATGAGCAAGTGCTCTCCATCAAAAATATAATCATCAACATAATCCACCACGCCGGACGCGCCGTAGTATGGATATGGACCGGGTGATCGGTCGGCCGATTTGACCGGCCTTCTTAACGCGTCGAAATTCTCGGTCAGTTTCCCGAGAGGTTGCAGGGTCCACCCATCAGGAAGCATCGAAAAAATCTCCTAGCCTCGCGCGGGTCACCACCTCCAGCCGTGCTCCTTCTTCAAACTGCTCCTCCAGCGTAACCATGAGCTTTGCGAACTTCTCCTCGAAAGGCACGCCGTCATCCTCCGCCATCTCGGCACCGACGAAGCGGCCGGGGGTCAGGACGTGCCCATGTACGGCTACTTCCTCCAAGCTTGCCGCCTTACAGAAGCCGGAGACATCCTCGTATTCGCCACGCCGTCCTATGGCCTCTGTTTCACCCCGCCAAGCGTGGTAAGTGTCGGCGATATTGGCGAGGTCTTCGTCGGACAGTTCCCGCCGTTTGCGGTCCACCAGGTGGCCCAGCTTGCGGGCGTCGATGAACAGGAGCTCACCGCGACGGTCACGGAAGCCGTTCGGTTTCTTGTTCCGGGCCAGGAACCACAGGCAGGCGGGAATTTGGGTCGAGTAGAAGAGCTGGCCGGGCAGGGCGATCATGCAATCGACCATGTCGGCCTCGATGAGGGCGCGGCGGATGTCGCCCTCACCCGACTGGTTCGAAGACATGGAGCCGTTGGCCAGGACCACACCGGCGGTGCCCTTGGGCGACAGGTGGTGGAGGATGTGCAGCAGCCAGGCGTAATTGGCGTTGGCCGCCGGTGGGATGCCGAAGGCGCCCCAGCGCACGTCGTCGCGCAGCCGCTCGCCGCCCCAGTCGCTGACGTTGAAGGGAGGATTGGCGAGGATCGCGTCGGCGCGCAGGTCCTTGAACTCGTCGGCGTGGAAGCTGCCGTCGTTGTTCCAGCGGATGTCGGCGTCGATGCCGCGTACCGCCATGTTCATCTTGGCCAGCCGCCAGGTGGTGTGGTTCATCTCCTGGCCGTAAATCGCGATGTCGCCGAGGCGTCCGCCGTGCTCCTCGATGAACTTTTCGGACTGCACGAACATGCCGCCCGAGCCGCAACAGGGGTCGTAGACGCGCTGGTTGCGTCCCGGTTCCAGCATCCCGACCAGCAGGTTGACCACCGAGCGTGGGGTGTAGAACTCACCCCCGCCCTTGCCCTCGGCGTTGGCGAACTTACCCAGGAAGTATTCGTAGACCCGGCCCAGGATGTCCTTGGAGCGGGCCTGGGGATCGCCCAGGCCGATGGTGCCGATCAGGTCGATCACCTCGCCCAGCATCTGCTTGTTGAGCGCCGGGCGGGCGTAGTCCTTGGGCAGGACGCCGGTGAGGGTCGTGTTGTCGGCCTCGATGGCGACCATGGCGTCGTCGATGGTCTTGCCGATGGTCGGCAGCTTGGCGGCCCGCTGGAGGTGCCGCCAGCGAGCCTGTGGGGGCACCCAGAAGATGTTCTCGGCAAGATACTCCTCGGGGTCCTCGGGATCGCTCAGGTCGTCGGCCTCCAGTTCGGCGTGCTTGGCCTCGAAGGCGTCCGAGATGTACTTGAGGAAGATCAGCCCGAGGACGACGTGCTTGTACTCGCTGGCGTCCATGGAACCGCGCAGCTTGTCGGCCGCCGCCCACATCTTGTCCTCGAAACCGAGGTTGGCGCCATTATTCTGGTTCTCGGCGGAGGCCTTTCTGTTCTTTTTCCTGGCCACGGTTACCTCCCTGAACTCCGAACAAGTAGCAGATGTTATCGTCACGGTGCAATGGATGGTTTAGTTATTGCTCCCAGTACACATCGAAAAGCATTCAACTGCAACCGATTTCGCAAAGTGAATCGAGGGCCTTGCCACGCGCCGGACGAATCCGGAACATCCACCTGTAGGTATGTTGCATCCGTGTTGCACGGAATCCCCGGCAATGGTTGGAAATGCCCGGGATTCAGAGGTTTTTTGAGGCAACGGTTGGTGACGTGTTTGGCAAACAAATAGCCCGCCGCGAGGCGGGCTATGTTATTGTTTTTGCATGGTAAAAGGGTGGTTGCGGGGGTAGGATTTGAACCTACGACCTTCAGGTTATGAGGCTGGAGCGGGCGGAAGGCCGATGGCATGGGAACGAGCGCGGCCTGAGCCATTACAGCACTCTCCTGGCCACCTTCGATTTCGAAGAGCGCGAGCGGAGCGCGCTTTCCCTGACCGCACAGGTGCTCGCGCGGCTTGACGGGCAAGTTTAGAGCGGAAAAGGCAGGCACCCCCGCCTTTGGTCAGTCTCGATGTCCCGGATGTTCCATCCGGTGTGCGCCGAGGCGGTAACAACACTGTTCCCGGTGCCCTCAGCGGCTGGCCAACGGGCTTGCATTGCTGACGGAAAAGCCCTATTAGCAGAAGCAATCCCGGATGGGGATACGCCTACTAGATCATGGGAGCGTTTGCAATGAGCAACGGCACCACGAAAATCCGCTTAAAAATCGGGGGATTGGAGATCGAGTACGAAGGCAAGGAATCATTCTTGCAAGATGAGCTATTCAATACGGTCAAGAAGGCTCTGACTCTCTATGCCGAGAACAAGGAGCTGATTCCGGCTGAGCCAGCGGCCCAGGCCGGTGCCGGTCGGGCGGCCCCGCTTGGGGGGTTCGACCACTCGACAAACACCATCGCGGCACACCTTGGCGTCAGCACCGGTTCGGACCTGGTAATCGCGGCTGCCGCTCACCTGGCGCTGGTCAAGGGCAAGGACAAGTTTACGCGCAAGGAGATCAACGACGAGATGAAGGGGGCCACGACATATTACAAAACGAGCATGTCGGCGAATTTGTCGAAGTCGCTGGAGACGCTCGTCAAAGGCAAACGCCTGAATCAGGTGGCAATGAATAATTATTCCCTCTCCGCCAGCGAGAGGCAGTCTTTGGAGGCGAAGCTTGCTGGACAGCACTGACCTGAAGACGTGGCTTCACCGCGATCTGTCGCAGCGGGACAAGCTGCTGCTTATCCTTGCCACGTTCGATGCGCCATGCCAGGTGAAGGAAATGAAGGACCGGGCAAAGGATGCGGGGTTACGGATTCCTGCGGCGTGGAACCCGTCGGCTGCATTGGGCAAATCCAAGGGTCTGGCGATCAGGACGCCGCAGGGCTGGGAAATCACCGACGCAGGACGGCAGCACCTGAGAAATCTTGGCGTCACAAAGATCAGCCCGGCAGCCGTGCAGGTCGCAACCGATCTGCGGGCCGAACTGTCGAATATCAAGAGTGCCGATACCCGCGCCTTCGTTGAGGAAGCGATCAGGTGTCACGAGGCGGAACTTTACCGCTCGGCTATCGTGATGTCCTGGCTATCGGCGGTCGATGTTCTGCACAACCATGTGCAGGGCAAGCATCTGAAGGCGTTCAATGCCGAGGCAAAACGCGTGGACGCAAAATGGAAGGACGCGAAAACGACGGACGATCTGGGCAAGATGGGCGAGGCGGATTTCCTCGACCGGATCGCGGCCCTGTCGATCATAGGCAAGAATGTCAAGGAAGAGCTTAAGACGTGCCTTAAAAGACGCAACGGTTGCGGGCACCCGAATTCATTGAAGATCGGCGCGAATACGTCGGCACACCACCTTGAAATCCTGCTGCTGAACGTGTTCAAGGTGTTCCAGTAGAAGGCGGCGGAAAGGGCAGGCACCCCCTTGCTTTTGAAAATTTTCGATGTTCCGGATATTCCATCCGGTGCGCGCCGGGGCGGGAACAGCGCCGGTCCCGGCAGTCCCGTCGATAAATCGGCAGGTTATCCGTGGCCGAATGGCTGCGACAGAAAATTACTAAGAGCCGAACATGGTGCACGGCATGTCCGGTCCGAGGAAAGAGAATGGATGGTCCGGCCCGAGAAGGTATTCGGGCCAGGTCCGGACTACTGAAGCAACGTCCTCTCCGGGCAAGGGCGCGTGCGACGGCCTAAGAGCGTGCCGGGCCATCTCGACGAATCGGTGGATTGTGTCGGTAATAACCGCTGCGCCAAGCACGGACGGGATAGTCAGCCGTAAGGTGCCCGCATATGCGTCCAGAAATATGTGGCAACAATGCTCATGCAGGCGTTTCGTGTTGGAAAGAAGATTGGCGTAGTCGAAGGCCCGGTTCTGCCGGGCGCCTATGTGAACGTCATAGAGATATCCGTATTTGCCCGCGATTTGAGCGGCCAATCGCGCTTTAAGCCAAGGCCGTCTTAGCATCTCAATGGTCACGCTTATCAACATGTCGGGCGGGGCGCTGCCGAAGCGCGCCAGCGCCCCGTCGCCTGTAAGTCCCCAGGGAAATGGATCGAGGTCTATGAACTGGCGGGCGACCTTCTCGCGCTCGGGCGGGTAAATGGGATGCGCATAGTTGTACGACGTGCAAAAGGTCCATATGCCGTTGTCGATGTCTGCCAGATGCTGCCTGACGCGAGCCAGGTCGCCGTCATGTCCCTGCCGGAAGTGCGCCACGCGGTTTCGGATTTGCGCCACTTCCTCGATTCGGGCGTCCCAAACGGAGCGCACGGGCAAGTACGGCGCGAACAGGCGACGATGCTTGCTGATGGTTTTGATAAGAGCGTCGAACGTCAGATAGCTGAGCGGACCGCGTTCGCGCGTTGGCATATGGGTCAGGCGCGAGTCCGCTCTTTGCGGGCCGGGGCGTAAGCCAACAAGATAGTTGGCCCAATCGGTCCCGTATCGGGATTTCAGTTCGAGATAGACAAGCTCCCGTAGCCACAGTTCCAGTTGCCACAGGCTGACGTAGCAATCAAGCCTCCCCGATGGGAGGGGCGGCCAGATCGAACTGGTTCCCCTATTGCCCGATGGCGGGTCGGGTGAGTGGACATCTTGCAATTGGTTGCCTCATTTGTCCTCTTTTTTGAGTTTTTCGATGCGCTGCCGCCGCTCCCTGCGAACATTGACCAGTGACGTGTCTATCATGTCCTTGAGATGGGCCGCATAGTGCTTTTCGATCATCTCGACGCTGGTGCGGTAGTTCTTGGCAACGCGCCGGTCGAGGCCGGCGAGATAGGCCGAGCATTGCCAGAAGCGGCTATTCGGGCGTTTGTAGAGGTGGACCTTGCCGCCGAAAATCGTTTGAGTCGCCATGGCCGGGTGCCTCGGGCAAAACTGTGCAAAATGTGTAAGGACTGTGTAAGGGTGTTTTGGAACGAATCAAGGGGTCAAGATTTCGCTTAACCCCTTGATTTTATTGGTTACGGGGGTAGGATTCGAACCTACGACCTTCAGGTTATGAGCCTGATGGTTTGATAGGATGCCGGATGCTCCGCCGCCTTGTTGAGACCCACGTAACCACGATCAACACACAGCCTAACAGACAACCTTCTTTATCATCGAGACCACCCATTTAGGCACCATAGTGAGGGTAAGTGCAAGCGGATTTGTTGCACTTACAGTGCACTTACGGGCTACAATGGCAAACTGTGGTATCTGTTAACCCGTTGAAATAGTGGTGGGCCCGGCAGGACTCGAACCTGCAACCAGACCGTTATGAGCGGCCGGCTCTAACCAGTTGAGCTACGGGCCCGTGACCGACGTCAGAGGACAGACGTCAGATATCAGATTTCGGCCGGTCTGGCATCTAGTGGATAGAATCTAACATATGGTACCCATACGACGGCTTCCCGAGTTCACCCGGAAAGGCGCTCGATGCGCCGTGATGCTGTAGCATCACAAGCATCGGGCAACGCATCCGGTGAGCTCGGGAAGCCGCCCCCTGGGGGCTCCGGGGGACACCCCCGCTCCCCCGAGGGGTCCCATTCCCCGGCTTCTCGGGGCGTCGAAGCCTCTTGACGATGCTCCGGCATCGCCGGCGAGGCTCCTCCTGCCGAGAAGCCGGGGAATGGGATCGTATGGGTACCATATGTTAGATTTTATCCACTAGTAATCCAGGAAACTGCGCAGCTTCCTGGAGCGGCTGGGGTGTTTGAGCTTGCGCAGCGCCTTGGCCTCGATCTGGCGGATGCGTTCGCGGGTCACCGAGAACTGCTGGCCGACCTCTTCCAGCGTGTGGTCGGTGTTCATGCCGATGCCGAAGCGCATTCGAAGCACCCGTTCCTCGCGCGGGGTGAGCGACGCCAGCACCCGGGTCGTGGTCTCCCGCAGGTTCGCAAGGATCGCCGCATCGAGCGGCAGCACCGCGTTCTTGTCCTCGATGAAGTCACCCA
>VRUH01000022.1:0-2325 GCA_019456185.1 Candidatus Glassbacteria bacterium
GCCACGGTCAGCGAGGTCGAATCCGATCCCGCGGGCAGCGGCCTGGTCCTGATCGCTCTCGGCAACAGGCTGGCCCACTTCGATGGCGCAGGCTTTACGCCCCTGGCCGGGGCGGTGGCCACCTCGCCAATCAGCGATATCACTTTCGCCGGACTCGATGAAAATAACTTTTCCGTATTTTCTATCGCCGCCGGCACTGAGCTTTACCGCTTTGGCATCCTCACCGGCTGGGAGTTGCGGTCGACAGCCGGAGACACCCTGATCTCGGCCGGCCCCATCCTGCCGGAGAGCCAGCGAGCGGTTGCCGGAGCCCTGCACGATGGCTTGCTGCTGCCGTCCCAGGGCGGCTATTCCGCGGTAACCATCCCCGGCCCGCTGCTGAATATCATCACCCGGGTGGCTCTCGACAGCCGGGGAACAGTCTGGACCGGCAGCGCATCCGATGCGGTCAGCCGCCGGCGCGCGGGAGTGAGCCGTTTCGACGGCGGCTCGTGGACCCATTTCACCCAGGACAACAGCCCCTTGCTGATGAACATGATCAGCTCGGTCAATGCCGCCCCCGACGGCCGGTTATATCTCGGCACCTGGTTCGGTCCCACGATAATCGGCAGCGGCGGCTTCAACATCCTCGACGACGGGGCCACCGCGGAGACGGCCGACGATCGCTGGGAAACCTACACGGCCCTCGAGACCGGGCTTTCGATGGGTGTTGTGCGCGGGGAGATGGCGTTCGATTCCGCCGGCGGAGTCTGGATCGCCAGCCGCCGGAACCAGGACCAGCCGGGAGGACTCGAATATTTCGACCCCGCGGCCGGAACTTTCAGCAGCTACGGCAATTCTCTCTCCGCGCGCAATGTCCACACGGTCGCAATCGACAACCCCGGCAATGTCTGGGTGGGCTATGTGAGCGACGGACTGGCGGTGATCCCCGGCGGGTTCGGCGGGTCGCTGCACGGAGTCTCGGCGTTTGCCGCCACGGTGGGCGATGGCGGGATCGTGGATATCAGCGCCGACCCGGTCGACCGGATCTGGGTCGCCACCGGCACGAAACTGGTGGTGATCAACTACCAGGGCAACGCCGCCGACCAGAACAGTTACGCCTATACTGAAATGAAACCCCCTGGGTTCGCCGGTCTTGCGGTGGCGGATATCGAATTCGAGGGCAGCGGGACTGTCTGGCTGGCCACCGCCGACGGGGTCTACCGCACCGACCTGGCGGGCGGGCAATGGGAGTTGTACAACCGGGCCAACAGCGTGCTGGCCTCGAACCGGGTCAACGACCTGGCTGTCGACAACCGTCGCGGTGTGCTCTGGGTCGCCACCGACAAAGGATTGAGCGCTTTTCCGCTGGCCGCCGGGTCCGGCGCCGCGGCCGCGGCCGGAGAGCTCTCGGTGCGTCCCAACCCTTGGTACCCGGACCGTCACGGACCGCTGGTTGTCAGCGGGATGCCGCTCTACAGCACGATCAACGTGGTTACGGTCAGCGGAGAGCGGGTCCGCCGCTGGAGCGCGTCGCAGCAGGACGGACGCGCGTTTCAGTGGGATGGCACTACCGGCGGCGGAACGCCGTGCGCCAGCGGAGTCTACCTGATTCTGGCGGAGTCGCCCGCTGGCCGGACTTACAGCGGCAAGGTGGCGCTGGTCCGCTGAAATTCCACCCGCCGGAGCTTGAACAGGACGCATGCGAGGGGAGCGATGCAGGGATGAATATCTCCGAAAGCAACCTCGACAGGATCGACCGGGGAAAATGGAGCGAGCTGGTTGATAAGTCCTCCTCCAGCACTCCGTTCTGCGAATGGGGCTGGCTCCAGTTGATAGAAAGCGGTTTCCGGGATTGGCATGTCCACTGCGTGGTGGCCGAGGACGAAGGGCGCTATCTCGGCTGCATGCCCCTGGTGGTGAGAGCTGCTCCGGGCCTGCGCCAGAGCCACAGCATGGCCCACGGCAGCCCGGCGGGACCGCTGCTCGCTCCCGGAGCCGATCCCGAACTGGCCGGCAGAATCCTCGCCTGGTGGACCGACCGTCACTCCGCATGCTGGCGCGCGATCCGGCTGTCGGTCACCTTTGACGGCGATCAGCCGCCCGGTATCGAAACGCTCCTTTCCCGTGATTTCAGCATACAGCGGCAGAGAGCATATCGCATAACCCTCGACGGGCGCTCGTTCGAGGACTGGGAGCAGTCACTGTGCCAGCAGACTCGCAACAAAAACCGCCAGGCGCTCGAGCGGGGCGGTACGTTCGAGGTGGTTGAATCTCCGGATGCGGCCCCCGAACTGGCGCGTCTTGCCGGACTGACCGCCGGCCGCCACAGCCGCGACAGTATCC
>VRUH01000022.1:2335-22043 GCA_019456185.1 Candidatus Glassbacteria bacterium
AAGTCCGGCCCGCTGGCCGCCAGCCCCGGTCTGGCGCGGGTGGTGATGGTGCGTGTCGACGGGCGTCCGGCGGCCTACAACCTGTGCCTGGCGCACCGCGGCCGGATGTGGCTGATCGACCACGGAGCCGACAGCTCCACGTTCAAGGCCCGGCCCAACAACCTGATCTATCGCCAAATTGTCAAGGGTGCATTCGAGGAGGGGTTTCGCGAGATCGATCTCGGAGCGGTGCCGGAAAACGGCGAGTCGCTCGCCAGGTTCAAGCAGGGTCTCGACGGGCAGCCCTGCCACCGGCTGTGCGCGGTCAAGACCAACCTGCCGTTCCGGCTGGCGCACAGGGCCGGCTCGCTGCTGGGCCGTCTGGGCGGGAGCGGTGAATGAGTGTCGAGGTAACGGCCAACGAAAACTGGGCGCGCGGCCTGGCCGCCAGCTGGCTGCCCGGCGAGAAATTCCGCTGGGAACTCTACAGCGAGTGTCTGGCCGGAGCACTCGCTCCCTCTCTCCCCTGGCTGGACCTCGGCTGCGGCCCGAGTGATTTTATCGCCGAACACGGAAACAGGGCGTCTCCGGCTGTGGGCGTGGATCTCCAGCGCCACCGTCCTCCGCCAGGTCTGTTTGTGACCGCCAGGCTGGAGGAACTCCCGTTTCCCGCTGGCTTTGCCGGGACACTGAGCCTGCGGTTCGTCCTGGAGCATATCGAACGTCCCGGGCGGCTGTGGGATGAGTGCCGCCGGCTGCTGGCTCCCGGAGGCAGGATCGTGATTATCACCACCAACCGTCGCAGCCCGTTCGTGGCCCTGGCGCGACTGCTGCCCGGCAGGCTCAGGGAGCGGATAATCTCGCGCGTGTTCGATGTGGGGCGGGAAGAAATTTTCCCCGCCTGTCACCGCTGGAACACGCCGGGCTGCCTGGCTGCTCCGCCCGCGGGGTTCGAACTGGAGCGGATCGAGTTCGTGGAGGCGCTGGACTGGACGCGCAGGACCCTGTTTCTCGGCCAACTGCTGCTGGCGAAAATCACCCGCCCGCGCAGCCTGCGGAAATTTCGCAGCAACGTGCTGGCGGTCTACCGCCGGGCGGAGGATTAGATGAGTACCGCGCTGGTGGTTTACAGCTGGCCGCGGCTCTGGTCGCTGGGGACCGGCAGCGGCAGCCCGGATTTCAGCCACTCGCTGATCGCGCTGACCCGCGTGTTCGACCGGGTTACGCTGTTGTATCCTCACCGCCGGGGAGCGCCCCTGGAGCGGCAGGTACCGCCGGGAGTACGGGCTGTCGGTTTCGCCGCCTGGCGTCTGCCGTTGATCGGTGTCTCGGGTGGACCGCGAATCGCCAGGGCGGTGGTTTTATGCCTTAACTGGCCGTTGAGACTGCTGAATTATTTTGTCTTCAACCTCGCCGCATACAGGGCGGCCGTGCGGGAATGCTCCTCGGCGGCGCCGGAGCTGCTGACCGCCCACGGGTGCGCCGGCGTCTGGGCGGCGTCACGGATTGCCCGTCGCGCGGGAGTTCCGCTGGCGGTGCGCATGTTCGGAATATCGCTGGGGATGAAAGGGTTTTCGGCTCCGGTGCTGGCGGCGCAGTTCGAGGAATACGTTGCGTTCAGGATTGACGCCGCGCGCTGGATAATTACCGATGACGGGTCCGGGGGCAGGGCCGCCGCGGAAAAACTGGGTGTGCCGGCGGAAAAAATCAGCATGCTGCGCGCCGCGGTAAACCGGGAGACAGACACCGTGGAGCCCGACCAGGACCGCGCGGCCTGTCGAAGCCGTCTGGGACTTGCGCCCGCGACGATTGTGGTGCTGAGGGTCTGCCGCCTGTGGAACCAGCAGCGGGTGGACCGGCTGATCGAGGCCCTGCCCCGCTCGACTGCCGGCGGCGTTCCGGTGGCCGCGGTGGTAATCGGCGACGGGCCGGAGCGGGAGCGGCTGGAGCAATTGGCCCTCAGGCTGGACAAGAGAGTGGTATTCACCGGGACGCTGCCCAACGACAGCCTGGCCTGGTATTACCGCTCCGCCGACCTCTACGCCGCCACCGCCGACAGGACCAATCTCAGCCAGTCCGTGCTGGAGGCGTTGCGCCACGCGCTGCCGGTGGTGGCGCTGGATAGCGGGGAGACCGCCTCTCTGATCCGCGACGGGATCAACGGCCGTCTGGTCCGGCCCGCTGACAACGCGGCCCTGGCGGAGGCCTTGGCGGAGCTCATGGAGGACAACGATCTGCGACAAAAGCTGGCTGATGGAGCCGGGCGCACGGCGGGGGAAGAAATTCCCACAACGCCGGTCCGCGTGGCGGCCGAAGCGGAAATTTTCAGGCAGCTTACGAAAACCTGATAACCCGGAGCTGCAAATTATGTCACTGGCTGCAGGCAGCGCGCGCACGCTGGCGCTCAGGATGGCCACCCTGGCGATCCAGATACCGACCTCGATCCTGCTCGCCCGACTGCTGGGAGTGGAGGGCAAGGGTGTCTACACCCTGCTGACCGTGATCCCCTGGCTGACCGCGTTCATCTTCCTGTTCGGACAGGACACCGCGCAGACCTGGCTGCTCAGCAGCCGCCGCAGCCGGCTGGGGCCTGTGGCCGCTTACTGTTTCGCCCTGCTGGCGACAGTCTCTCCCCTGGCCGCCGTGGTCTACCTGTGGGGTGTCGCTCCGCGGGTGATGGCGAGTGCGCCGGGTCTGCTGGTGGCTGCCAGCGCGATCCTGGTGCCGCTGGTGGTGGCCCGTTATCTGGTGCTGGGGCTCATTCTCGGCCACGAGCGGGTTATCCGGTTCAATCTCTACTACCTGGCAACCAGTGTCCTGGTGCTGGTGCTGGTGGCGGTGCTGACCGGAGCGATGGGCCGCGGTCTGGCGGGTGCGCTGACCGCGTTTATTATCGCCCAGGCGGCGGTTATCCCGCTGGGGATCTGGTGGATCGTCCGCAGTTGGGCGGAGGACACCGGCGCCGGGCGAGGGAATATTTCAGGCGTTCAACTGGTGCGCCGCAGCCTGGCTTACGGCCTCAAGGGCCATCTCGCCGGAGTGCTGGTGACATTCAATCAGCGCTTCGACATCTTCCTGCTGGGCGCGCTGTCGGATACGACCCAGATCGGCCTCTACGCAGTGGCGGTCGCGGTGGCGGAGACAATCTGGCATATCCCGATGTCGATCCATCTCAACCTGTTCCCACGGGTCAGCGCCGAGGGATCGGATACGGGAGTGCGACGGCTTCCGCGCGCTTTCCGGATGACAGTCATCCTGTCTGTGGGGCTGGCGCTGGCGCTGCTGCTGCTGGGGCGGCTGTTGATCGGGCTGCTGTTCGGAGCCGATTTTCTGCCGGCGTACAGGTCGCTGGCCCTGCTGCTGCCCGGCGTACTGGCGGTGGCCTGCGCCAGCGTGTTCGAAAGCTATTTCGCCGGGGTGGACCGCCGCCAGTACCAGAGTTATTCGGTGGCCTGCTCGTTCGCGGTGGGCCTGAGCCTCGGTCTGTGGCTGATTCCCCGCTGGGGTGCGCCGGGGGCGGCGCTGGCAAGCTCGGTCAGCTATGTGCTGCAGATGGTGATCTCGATCTCGCTGGGACGGAAAGCCGGGGCGCGGTTCGGCAGGGAGTACCTGGCGTTCAGTATCGATGACCTCCGCGAGCTCTACCGCGTGGGGCGCAATATCCTGGGCCGGGAGACGGGGGAGGAGCGATGAGACTGCTGGTGCTGGCCAGCGCCGATGTGATCCACACCCGCCGCTGGTGCGGCTGGTTCGCCGCTAACGGCCACGAGGTCCTGCTGGCCACCCTGGAACCTTCCAGCGATCCGCCGGAATACGAACGGACTCTGTCCAGTATCCCGGCCCCCGGTTTCCTGCGCTATCCCCTGGCTGTGAAATCGCTGAACGATCTGCTCCGCTCGTTCGGCCCCGAGCTGGTCAACGCCCATTACCTGCCGGGCTACGGCGTCCTGGGGGCCATCTCCCGCCGGGCCCGTCCACTGGTCCTGACCGCCTGGGGCTCGGACCTCCTGCTCAACCCCCGGCGCAGCCCGCTGCACCTGTCAAGGGCGCGTTTTGTCCTTCGGCGCTGCTCGCTGATCACGGCCGACTCGCCGGTGCTGAGCTCGGTTTTGCAGGAGCTTGGAGTGGCGCCGGGCAAGATAATCGAGGAACCGATGGGGATCGACCCGGAGGTGTTCAACCAGGCGGGGCGCGGACAGAGAATGTCCGATCAGCCAGTGAGGATTGTCTCCACCCGCCGTCACGAGCCGCTCTACGACCTCGGCACACTGCTGGAAGCGCTCCGGCTGCTGCGCAACGATGGACAGGAGTTCAGCGCAGCATTTGCCGGAAGTGGTAGTCTGACCGGACATTTGCGGGCAGGGTGCCGCCGAAATGGTTTGGAGCAATGGATCGAGTTCCCGGGTGAGCTGGATTCAGTCGCGTTGGCTGAACTGCTGCGCTGGTCCGAGATCTATCTCAGCACCTCGCATTCGGACAGCACCTCGGTGTCGCTGCTGGAGGCGATGGCCTGCGGGGCGTTCCCCGTGGTCACCGATATCCCCGGCAACCGCGTCTGGATCGAGCACGGGGTCAACGGCATGCTGTTTCCTCCGGGAGACAGCCGGGCCCTGGCCGACTGTATCGGCAGATCAGCGGAAAACACGCAATTGCGGGCAGAGTCGGCAGACAGAAATTGGCAAAAAATCCGGCAGCGGGCGGTGTGGGACAACAATATGCGCCGGGTGGAGGAGGCGTTTCAGGGGCTGATTTAAAGTTTTGGCAGGCAGAACGGGCAGAACCCGGTGCTGCGGTCGTATTCCCAGCAGCGGCGGTAGGAAATCCGGATCGCCCGAGCTGCCCTGCTCCACCGCACCGATATAGATAGCTTCGGCGCCGATTGCCTCGGTCCAGTTCACCGCGACATCTGTAGAATATTCAACCTGTAAACCGATGTTTCTTCAGCACACTTTAAGCCGGTAGTATTTAGTCCTTTATACATCAAATCTTGGATCAATTCATATTGTTTTGTAAATAATCTTGCGATTTTTTATGGCCTTTATTTGCAGCTCTGAGGAATTCTAGATGAGCTTTATCCGGTTTTCCTAGTCTGACAAATATCAGGCCTTTTTGATAAGTACATTCTAAGTTATTCGGATCAATTTCCAATGCTTTGTCTAACCAACTCAGAGATAATTTATATTTTCCCAACTGAGCATAACATTCTGCTGTTTTCATATAAAAATTTGAGTCAAGTGGCATCCCAGGTACACTCTCCAATATTAAAGCCCAATATAGATACTTCCTGGTATCATAATCTCTTTTCGCTTCTTGAGATGCATCATCATCAAGTTTTCCAAAAAATCTTTCATCGGACTTATTACATTTCCAAATTTCGTTTTTGATTACTGGCTTACCATCGACTATATCCCATTTAATATCTTCCAAAAAATGAGCACCGTTTCCAATATTATTGCCGCAATGAGGACAAGTACTCATATCCACTCCAAAGGTTTTAGTTAATCTCTAAATAGGATTAAATAGAAAAGAGAGGGCTTCGAATTATTAAAAAGTTTCACCCGGCATAGGGTAGCGGGTCCTCGATACCGGCTTCGCGGAAAGCACGCAGACGCAGGGCGCAGCTGTCGCAGGTGCCGCAGGCGAGTCCGCTCGAACGGTAGCACGACCAGGTGAGCTGGAACGGAGCGCCGAGGTCGGCCCCCAGCCGGACGATCTCGCTTTTTTTCAGCTCGATCAGCGGGGTGACAATCTTGATGCAGGTATCCGGCCTGGTGCCCAGTTCCGCCACCCGCTCGAACGCGTCGTAGTACACCCGCCGGCAATCGGGATAACCCGAGCTGTCCTGCTCCACCGCACCGATATAAATCGCTTCCGCGCCGAGCACCTCGGCCCAGCTTACGGCCACCGACAGGAAATGGGCGTTGCGGAACGGGACGTAGCTGGTGGGAATTTCCCGGCTCTCCGGATCGGCGTCGGACACCTCGATCGCGCTGTCGGTCAGGCTGGATCCGCCGATTTCGGCCAGGTGGCTCATATCGCAGACCAACTTGCCGTCCGCGCCGAAATGGCTTGCCAGCTTGTGGAAGCACTCCCGCTCGATTTCCTCGGTACGCTGGCCGTAGTCGCCGTGAAGGAAATAAACGCTGTCAGAGTCACGGGAGGCCAGCGCCGCGCAGACGCAACTGTCCATCCCGCCGCTGAGGCAGACTACCGCTTTCGAGCGCTGCTTCGTCATGTTTTCCCCCCGGGAAAAGTCCCCAAGCTCCGCCGGTTGCCCGGCCCGGACTACCCGCCGGTCCGGGACAACTGAATATGGCGGTCCAAACCGGCAAAATCAAGCGGCCAGCGGAGCAGGGGTTGACAACGGATAACGGTTAAGTGTAGCTTGGAGTTGAATCAGGCTGAGCCACAGGTGGAATTACCCGCTCTATATCCACAGTCCGAAAGGGTATCGACCATGTTCAAACTCGGTTTGTGCAGCGTCACTTTTCGCGAGATGTCGATTAAAGAGGTAATCTCCGTGTGTAGCGAGCATGGGCTGGAGGGTATCGAGTGGGGTGGCGACATACACCTGAAGCCGGGAGCGCCGCTGGAGTTTGTGGCCGGGGTGAAAGAGAAATGCCGCGATGCGGGTCTGGTCACGCCCAGCTACGGGAGCTATTTCGATGTGATGGAGCAGGAGCCGGAGGAGTTCGAACATATTCTGGAAAGGGCGCTCGTGCTCGAAGCCGATACGATCAGGGTCTGGCCCGGCTGGGTCAGACCGGAAAATATCAGCGGCTACCAACTCGAAAAACTGACCCACACATCCAAGCGGATCGCCGAGATGGCGGTTGTGCGGAATATCCGTGTTGCCTACGAGTTTCACGACCACACGCCGACCGAGGGCGGCGAGGCGCTGCTGAGCCTGCTCGAGCGGGTGCGCCATCCCAACCTGTATACGTACTACCAGCTGATCAGGCCCGAGGAAACCGAGTGGAACCTGAACAATCTGGACCAGATTTACGACCGGCTGGCATATATCCACGTCCAGGCCAACGACTATAAACGAAACCTTCCGCTGGCGGACTTCCGCGAGGTGTGGCAGAAGATTATCGAGCGGTTGAAAGCCAGGGGCTATGACGGCTGGCTGCTGTTCGAGTTCAACAAGGACAACAGCGTGGGGCAACTGGAGCAGGACCTGGCCCTGATCAGGTCATTTATCGGCAGCAAGACAGATACGGGCGGCAGGTGCGCAGAGAGCTGAGCCGGATTGGATCGCCGAAAGTGTTTGTCGTGGACGACGAGGATTATCTGCTTGACTGTTACGAGGATTTTTTCAGCGATACCGGAGGCTCGGTCTAACTTATCGCCGTGATCGCGGCCACGCTGACGATATCAGCTACCGAGCAGCCGCGGCTGAGGTCATTGACCGGTCTGGCGATTCCCTGGATCACCGGGCCGATCGCCTCGGCGCCGGCCAGGCGCTGGACCAGCTTGTAGCCTATATTACCGCTGTCGAGGTCGGGGAATATCAGTACGTTGGCCCGGCCCGCCACCGGCGAGCCGGGAGATTTTTTGGCCCCCACGCTTTCGATCAGGGCCGCATCGGCCTGCAACTCGCCGTCGATCATGATATCGGCGCGTTTCTCCTGTACGATCCTGGTGGCGGCGGCCACTTTGTTCACGCTCGAGTGACTGGCGCTGCCCTTGGTCGAGAAACTGAGCATCGCCACCCGCGGCTCGGCGCGCATCATGGTCTTGAAACTGTCGGCGGTGGTGATCGCGATCTCGGCCAGCTGGTTCTCATCGGGTTCCGGCACCAGCGCGCAGTCGGCGAACACCAGCACACCGTCCTCGCCCCATTGCTTAGCGGGCAGAACCATCAGGAAATAGCTGCTGACCACCCCGATCCCCTGGCGCGTCTTGATAATCTGCAGCGCGGGCTTGAGCGTGTTGCCGGTCGTATTTTCCGCGCCGGCCAGGTAGCCGTGGGCCAGGCCTTCCTTGACCAGCATCGCCGCGTAGTACATCGGAGTTTTCAGTGTTTCGACCGCCTGTTCGGTGGTCATACCCTTGTGCCTGCGCAGTTCGTACAGCCTGGCCGCCAGTTCGGCCGCCTGTCCGGTGCCCTCGAGCGGGATAATCTCCGCCCCGCCGATATCGGCACCGGCACCCTGAGCCGCCTGTCTGATCTCGCTCTGGTCGCCGAGCAGGATTACTTTGGCGATCCCCTCGCCGGTGATTATCTCCGTGGCCCGCAGGGTGCGCTCCTCGGTGGATTCGGGCAATACGACCGTGTTGCCCGCCTTGCGGGCGGCGTCCTTGAACTTACTGATAATATCGCTCAACTTGACCTGCCTCCTGAACTTGTGTTATGCCGTGGCTCCGGAAGGAAAATCAACACTCGTTAACAGCGGGAACGCACCCGGTGCGCTTATTACCAACCAACCAACTTACGGAAGCTTTTTGGGCGGTTCGCACCTCCTGGCTCCCATCTTTTATCTTTCCCTTGTTCTTCTTCTGACTCCTGGCTCCTGAGCCCTGGATTTAAACTACCTCCCGAACCGCCTCCCCCAGCCGCCTGATACCTTCTTCAATCTGCTCGTGGCTGCTGTTGCTGAACGCCAGCCTGAGTTTATTGCCGCCCAGGCCGTCCACGTGGAACGGCGCTCCGGTGACAAACGCCACTTTTTTCGCGATAGCGGCCAGGAACAGCTTCTCGCTGTCGGAGCCTTCAGGAAGCGTGACCCAGGTGAAAAAGCCGCCGGCGGGCCTGGTCCAGCTTACGCCGTCCGGCATCTCGCGCTCCAGGCATTCCAGCATCAGACTGCATTTTGCCCCGTAGATCTTCCGCATTTTTTCGGTATAAGGCCCCACGTATCCCCCGGCAAAGTAGCTGGCGGCCAGCACCTGGCTGTAACTGCTGCTGCAGGCGTCCTCGCCCTGCTTGGCGGTTTCGCAGCGGCTCACGACCTCGGGCGCCCCCACCATCCAGCCGAGCCTGATGCCCGGCGAGAGGATCTTGCTGGAGGTGCCGACCCGCACCACCCGGCTTTCGGAGTCGCGGGCCTTGATACTGCGGTAGTCACCGTGGCCGCCCTCGAAATACAGGTCATGGTAGGGGTCGTCCTCCACGATCGGGACGCCGTGGCGGGCGCAGATCTCGTATACGCTGTCGCGGCGCGACTGGGGCAGGGTTACACCGCCGGGATTCTGGAACGTGGGGTTGGTGTAGAGGAACTTGGGTCTGCGCCCGGCCGCGATAAACTGTCCGATCCGCTCCTCGAGAACCTCGGGAATTATGCCCCGATCGTCCATCCGTACCCCGGCCGGGTCGGCCCCGTAGCCGATGAAGACAGCCACCGCCCCGATAAACGTCGGGATTTCGACCAGGATCGTGTCGCCGGGATCGCAGAAAATCCGGGTCAGTAGTTGGATCGCCTGCTGTGCGCCGGAGGTGGGCAGCACCCGCTGATCGCTCATGTCAATCCCGCCGTTTGCCTCGTAGGCTGCGATCTGCTCCACCAGCGGCGGATACCCGCTGGTGGGTCCGTACTGGTAGGCGGCGGCCCGCTGGGAGTCAGTCCAGCCGTCCTCGATCTCGCGGATTTCACGAAAAGGGAAATGCCGGGCGTCGGGCATCCCGCCGGCCATCGAGATTATCTCCGGGTCGGCGGCCAGTTTCATCAGTTCGCGGATTTTGCTGCTGGTCAGGCGGCTTCCGCCCTGGCTGAACAGTTCGGTATAGTCCATTGAAATTCTCCCTCTTGCAGGTTGCCCGCCTCGCCCGGTCCTCGTCTTGAGCCGCCTGAAAAATGCAGCAGAGAAAAGAAAACGGCGGCAGGCGGCTCCGCCAGAGGATGGGGGCCGGTCGTGCCGCCGCGGACAGTACGCCGAGATTGCTGGAACGGATGGCTCACGCCGGGCTTATTTCTCCCTGCGCTCGACTACCTCGAAAGTGTCGCGCAGCTTGGCGATCCTGTTGGCTGGCAGTACGCCCCGCCACGAGGAGCCGGGGTAGACAATCGACTTCCTGCCGATAATGCTGCCCGGGTTGAGCACGCTGTTGCAGCCGATATCGATGTTGTCGCCCAGGATCGCGCCGAACTTGATCAGGCCGGTGTCGATAAGCCCATCATCGCCTTTGACCTTGACAGTTTCCCAGGTCAGCTTGACGTTGCTGATTTTAACGCCCGCGCCCAGGTGGGCCTTGTAGCCCAGCAGGCTGTCGCCGACATAGGAGAAATGAGGCACCTCGCCGGCGTTGTGGATGAAACAGTTTTTGAACTCGCAACTGTTGCCCAGTACCGAACCGTCGCCCGCAACCACGTCGGGGCGAAGGAACGCGCCGGTGCGGATTTCGCAGTTGGCGCCGATAATCGCCGGACCGAGGATCACCGCGCCGTGCATCACCACCGTATTTTCACCGATCTGCACGTTGTCGCCGATAAAGGCGTGCGGGCTGATTTTGGCGCTGGGGTGCACTCCGGGCTGAACCTTGCTCTTGATAAACTCGCCGATCTTGCCGATTCCCTCCCAGACGTTGTCGATTCCATCGTAAAACTCGGGGAACGGGCAGTGCTGCATGTCAAAAAAATCTTGCGGAGTGAACATATCAGTCGTCCTCCAGGCCGACGGTGTCCTTGATCTCATTCTTCGCCAGCAGCTCGAGCACCTTGTCGTGCAGCTCCCGGGTGCAGGTGCACAGCACGTTTTGGCGGCGCTCGACGTTATCATCGAACTTGACTTCGTGCCCCTCGAACGTGGACACCACGCAGCCGGCCTTTTCGGCGACAGCCAGGCCGGGGTAGATATCGTTATGGGGCTGCTTGTGGCCGAAATAGATATCGATCCTGCCGTTGGCAACATCGCAGAACCCGCAGGGACCGCCGTTGGGCAGGATAAATTTCAGCCTGGAGAACAGGAATTCGAACAACTGCGCGGTGGGGTACAGGAACGGGGGTTTCATCATGTAGGTTTCCAGAAACGCATCGGCGAGCTCGGTGGTCTTGTTGGGCCTGATCTCGTGCTTGTCCTGGACTTTGCCGAACGTGTCCAGCACACCCTCGTAGGAGGTCTGGGAGTCGCAGTACTGAACGATCCTGTTGGTCAGGTCGGTCACCACCGCGCTGAGCGGTTCGGCCACCTCGACATTGTCCGGGCGGGTATAGATCGCCATCGCCGTATACCAGAACGCCGGGATGTTGCGCTTATAGAGCAGGCTCCCGTCGAACGGGTCGCTGACGAAAAAAATCGGCCTGTCCAGTTCCAGCGGCGGAGCGGTGCGCGGCTCGATTTTCTTGCGGCCGGCTTCCTCGCTGAGCATGATCGCATCGATACCGTGCTCGGCGAGCTGCTCGACATAATAGTCCTCGATGTCCTTGTCGATCTTGAGAGTCTCGGTGTCCCAGTGCCTGTGCGACCCGGCTTCTCCGCTTCTGGTTTCCACAACCTCCGCGCCGGATTTCTGGCTGGTCTGGCTGACCCTGGTCACCGCCTCGCCGGAAATTTTCAGGGCGAAATCCAGCCATGCCGCCGATGAATCGGTATTCACCATCCTGATACCCCCGTTAATTACAACTTCATCGTGTAATATTTAGCGGATTGATCAAAAAAAGTAGAATATCTAATATAGTAAAATTCCGCTTGAAGCTCAAGAGTCTAACCTGCGGACTCCTTTCAGACTTAGAAGCTTTCCGCCAGCCGGACATGCACCCGCCCCTCGCCCGGACCCCGCTCCGGGTCGACCGCCACCGCGATCTCCAGCAACCCCAGCCTCGTACCGGCCTGGATCCCCCCGCCGATCCCGTGCAGGGCGGAGGTTCGCCAGGATCCCGTCTGCTGGCTGGCCTGCTCTATCACCGCCAGGTCGTAGAACACGAACAGCCGGCCGGTATCCCCGGTCAGGAGACGGTACTCGATACCGAGCCAGGCGGAGCGGACAGCGCGGGTGGTTTCCTCGGGATGGCCGCGGACCGGGACCCCGCCGGCAAGGGTGCCGCCGACGGGTATCCGCGCATGCCAGGGGATCTCGCCGGGCGTGCCATCTCCCCTGCTCACCAGGCTCACGCCACCGCTTAGGGCGGCCACGTGATGAGCCAGTCCGATCCGCCGGTACAATTCGCCATCGACAGTGGCCCGCACCTCTCTCGAATCCACACCGCTCACCCGCCTGTTGCCGATTGAACCGGCGGCCGCAATCCGGAAACCCTCCGACGGATTGACCGGCGGGAGGATATTGCTCCAGACAGCCCGGCCGGAAACAGCCCATAACCTGCTGCTTTCGGCCGCGGTCCAGGTTTCGCTGCCCGGACTGACCGAGCTGTACACCACGCCCAACCCGGCTCTGAATCTGTCGCCCATCTCGGCGTCCAGCGCCACCTCGGCCCCGGTCTGGGAGAACAGCGAGTCGCGCACCTGCTGGGAGAACGAAAACTCCACGGCCAGCGGAAAGCCGGCCAGCCACGGTTCGCGGTAGCCGACTTCCAGCGACTGCCAGTCCACAGCGGGACGCCGCCAGTTCAGGGACGCGGTTCTGGCCGTGCCGAACAAGTTGTTCATCCGCAGGCTGACCAGTCCCGCGATACCCCGGCTGTTACCTCCGCCCGTGCCGAGAGCGGCCTCGATTCTGCTGCCGGGGAATTCCTCGGCCTCCAGGGCGATATCGGCAAGCGCCTCCGACCGGCCCCGGTTGATCCGCACCGAATCGACCCGGCGGAACAGTCCGCTGGCCAGCAGTCTGCCCCGCGCCCGCTCGACCGTGCGCTCGCTGTAGGGTTCGCCGGGGGCTAGTCCGGTAAGGCGACGGAGGATATCCGGGCGGGTCCGGCCGGTGCGGATATTCACTTCGCCCAGCCGCACGAACCGGCCCCTGTCGACTGTGAAACTGACCACCGCGCGGCCGTCTTCGGCGAGATCCAGACCGGTCAGCCCGGCCGTGCAGAACGGGTAGCCCCGGTCGGCGAAATGGCGGACAATCCGCTCCATGGCTGCGGATATTTTTCGCTCGCCCAGCTCCGCGCCCGGGTTCAGCCCCAGGGAGCGAATGATCCGCTGCCGTTCGACGCCGCCGACGCCGGTGATCTCCACCGAGGCGACCCGCACAGGGGGTAATTCTTCGCCGGAGTCAGTGGCGGTGGCGGGGCTCGCGACCAACGCCAGTGCAAAAAATAAGGGTGATATGTGCATTATCATTCTCATAAGCTCTTGGATACCACGGTTTTGTTGGTAAAAAATTTTGTTGGTAAAAAAATTAAAAGAAATATTTGAGTTCGGCCCGTCCGTAATGGGTGAAATCGTTCAGCAGGTAATCCGTGCGTCCGGTGTAGCGGAAATGGAGCATCATCCGCTCGCCCGGCTCGACACTGACCGCGGCGGTGGCCCGGTAGCTTGTGCCTGGACGGGCGCTGCCGAGCACCTCCACCAGCATCACGTCCAGGGACCCCGGTCCGCTCAGGCGCGAGACTCTCAGCCCGGCCTCGATCCGTCCGGAGCCGCCCAGGAAACGGGTCAGCGAGCCGCCCGCGCCGAACCTGCGGTAGCTCTCGCTTTCGCCCTCGACCTCGAAGCGGCCGAGGTCCAGATCGGCGCCCGCGCGCCACTGCTCGCCGAGATTGACCACGAACCCGTTGTCCAGTCTCAGGCTGGACACCCGGCTGCGCCCGCCGGAGAGCTGGAGACGGCGGAGGCGGCCAAGCTCTGCGGTGGGAGACCACTCGACCCCCTCGGCCAGGGGCACGCGGAGCTGGAGTCGAAGTTTACGGTCGGCGAACTCCTCGGAACCGCTCTCGAACCGGCGGTCGAGGTTAGTGTTCCAGACCAGTTCGAGACGGCTGAACACGGCCGGTTTTTTCCACTGGACAGTCAGGTCGGTATTGATCCAGGTCTGGGCCAGCAGCGAGTTTTGATCGTCGTTAAGCGCCGAGGGCAGCATCAGGTAGAGCTTCCACTTCTCACTCAGCGTGCTTTCGCGTTCCAGGCGGGCCGTGGCGCTCCAGGCCATCCGGCTGATAACCGTCCGCGCGGAATCCACCCATTCGGTCAGGTCCAGATTCTGGCGGGCGGTGAATTTAAGGCTGGCTGTCTGGCGCGGATCGATCTCGGCCGGCAGGACCTCGCGGCGATGGGTTCCCTGCTCGGCGCCCACATAGGTCCCGTCCTCCAGATACGCGCCATCGTCGGGGTACCGCTCCGGCAGGTAAACCGCCCGGTTGCGCAGGCTGGAACCGTGAGACAGCTCATAGACCACGTGCGACTGCCACCTGCCCGCGAATCCCCCGCCGAACACCTCGACCCTGCCGGCGGTGGAGCTGGTGCGGCCGAGGTTGCCGCGGACGTACTGCTGGCGGCGATGGCCCAGCCGTCCGCGGAC
The DNA here is from genome assembly GCA_019456185.1 of Candidatus Glassbacteria bacterium. NCBI lineage: Bacteria > Candidatus Glassiibacteriota > Candidatus Glassiibacteriota bacterium. Next base: position 16,668 of record VRUH01000022.1, read on the forward strand.
ACGAAGCGCGCCGGGTCCGTTCCAGGATGTCTCCAGCTGGACCGCCCGCGCCCTGGTCGCCCCGGACCACAAAGCAGTTCCGGCGGCCTGTTCGTCGGTGTCGCGGCCCAGCAGCGACAACCCCAGCTCCAGCCGGGGAGAAAGCTCGGTGTTCAGCCGGCCGGTCAGTTCCAGGTGACGGCTGCCGGTGATCCCGAACCCCAGGTCCGGCGAGGTCCGCTCCTCGCGCTCGACTCCGAACGAGGAGTTGGTGCGGCCGAGAGCCAGCGCCAGCGAGCCGTTGTCCCGCCTGCGGTAACTGTTGAACAGGCCGGTTCCGGCCGTGGTATCGGATGGCAGGCGGCGCGTATCGATATCGAGCCTGCGCCAGGCCGCGGAGAGCGCCTCCGACGGTTTGAGTGCTACGCCCCAGGTTCTGCGGCTGGCTCGCTCCCCGGAGGTGCGGCTCAGCCTGCCCCAGCCCGATTCGATTGCAAGCCCGGCGGGAAGGTCCAATCTGGCTCCGGCCTCGGCCAGGTTCTCACCGGGGGTGTTGCGGGTGTTGCCGCCGGAGGCAAGCGGGAGCAGATTCCAGTTGCGCTCGAAATCGGCCTGGTAGCGTCGTCCGGCGAACGAGAAATCACGCTGAACTCCCCGCTGGCCCGCATCGATACTGAGCCGGGCCGGCAGGGCTCCTAGGGCCAGAGTGTCCAGGCGGACGGATATCCGGTGGGCGGAGCGGGCCGGAGCGCGGCGGGCGGTGAACAGGTTGAGGGTGCGTTTGAGCACTGCGCCCTCGCCCTCGATACTGAGGCGGGGCAGGGGGGTGGCGGCGAACGCCAGCCCGGCGCGGTCGTCGCGCGACGGCGGAGTTACCTCGCCGGCCGGTTCGTACTGGCCATTGCCCGCGCCGACCCAGGTATAGCCCCCGGAAGCCGCGTCGAACTCATAGCTGCCCAGCGGCAGCCCGACGCGGTTGAAACTGACCATGTAGTCGCCGCCGCCGGGGCCGGTGTACCGGAAGTATGGTTTGCCGGAGCTGTCAAACAGCATCACGTACGACCCGCGGCCATCGCCCAGAAAGCGCACACCGGGGGTGAGAATACTGTCCAGACCCGTCCCCGCGGAATCGAGCCAGTCAAGCTCCTCGGGACTGAACAGGCCCCCGGGCGGACTGTCCTCCAGATCGCTCTCGCGCACGAAATAGGCCCGCAGTTCCCCGGCTTGTCCGGCTACGCGGGCGGTTACATTGTACAGCGACTTGCGGAAGGTGAAACTGGAATATTCGTAGTCGATTTCGATCCGGCTCTCGGTGCCGATCAGGTGACGTTCGGTGAAGGTGATAGTTCCGCGCGTGTAGTCGATAGTGTAGTCGGCGCGCACGCCTCGGCTAAGCCGGCGGCCATCGAGGTAGACCCGCTCGGTGCCGACCAGGACGCGGACCGGTTCACCGGAGGTCCCGCTGAGCTGATACGGCCCCTGACGACCCTCGGTGCCGTTGAGCTGTACGCTGCGGAATGTCCCGCCGCCCAGGGCCGCGCCGGCTTTCAGCTCCACCGGTCCCCGCTCCAGCCTTCCCTGGACACCGTCCAGCTTGCGCTCGATCCGGGCGAACTGAAAGCCGGTCAGGCTGAAATCATAATCCCCCAGCGTGACGCCCGCGCCGGGGGAATTCAGGCTGACCGCGACCTCGTCCAGCTCGCGCAGCTCGGCGCTGCGGCCGTCGGAGGAGAGCGACAGGTCCTGGTCGTTGAGCCGGAATGAAAGCTCGGTGTCCCTGCCGAGCTTGCCGCTGATCTGCAGCATCAGGTTCTGGTCCAGGGCAGTGCCGGGAGCGCCTCCGCCTCCCGAGACCGAAACGCTTTTGGACCCGCTGATGTTGAAACCGGCCAACCGGAAGCCCTCGCCGGGATCGCTCCCCCCGAAATTTTTTACAGTGGCATTCTTTGTGGAATCAACGGGCCTTTCAGCAAGGAAACCGTCGAGTTCGGGAGGGGGGAAATTCTTTCGCAGGCTGAAACTGTCCGGCAGGGAGAGCCCGTTCAGCAGGGAATAATTAACAACCAGCGTATCGCAGGGGAGGGGGAAAAGGAGGATCAGGCGGCCGGGTACGCTTTCGAGGCGGTAGAGGCTGTCCGGGAGCGGATGGCCGCGGCAGAGCAGTTCCAGGCTGGAGGCAACTACATATTTGTGCGACAGTTGCAGCACCCGGCCGCTGACAGCGGGCGCCAGGGTATCGCTGGTTGAGGAGACCCGTTCCAGTGCGCGCAGCGGCGAGGAGCAAAGAAAGAAAATCAGTGCCTGGATTCCCGCGCTCAACAGGTGCTTTTTCCGAACCCGGACTCTCATTGTCCACCATCCAGCTCGATCCTGTGCACGGCGAGTTCGGTTTCCGACAATACGAAGAATCCCCTGCTGCCGCCGCAGATATCCACGGGTTCGGGGATACTCGCGTCCATTTCTGTCAGCCCGCCGGTCCATGCGTCCAGGCGGAACAGACCGCCGGCGGAGGTTAGAAGAGCGAGCACGGTGTTATCGCCGGAACCGGCGGCGGCCATCGCGATTACCTCCCCCGGCAGGCCTGGATCAACGCTCACGCTCCGGCTCCTTCGGCCGAACAGGGTGACGACAGTCAGGTGGGGAGTGTCGCGCCAGAGGAGGTAGAGCCGCTGCCCCGACGGCCCGAGGGCTATCCGCAACGGCTCGGCGCTGGTCCGGCCCTCGCCCGGCGGAAAACTCCACAGTGGCTGACCTGAGTCATCGAGCAGGTGGATCAGCCCGGAGGCGCGGTCGTAGACGACAAACTGACCGCCGGCGGCCAGTTCCAGAATCACCGGGTCGACTGCGAACGACAGCTCGATTGCGCCGCGCAGCTCACCGCGGTAATCGACCCGCCAGACCCTGCGCGTTCCCCGGTCGGTGAGGTAGACATAGAACCCGTCGGGACGGCTGAGCCAGGCCGGATCGATAAATGTCTGGCCGGTCTCGCTCCCGTCGATTTTCCACAGCGTCCGCCCGGTAGAAGGGTCGATACGGCCGAGCAGAGCCTGGCCGCGGTCGAGCACGAACAGGCTGCCGTCATCCCCGGCGCTGATACTCAGCCGGCTGCCGTCAGCAAAACCAGCCAAATGAACCGGCTCCGCTCCGAGGACGGATATAACGGTCCGTGAGAGAAGAGCCAGCGCAATCCAGATTTGAACCAGTGAATTCCGCATGTGCTCAAGCTTGGAAGCAGGCGATGCGAATGTCAACAAAAAAGGCGAGGCTGCCGGGCAAGCGGGTAAAGCGCTTGACCCCACTCGTATCGGACGTCTAAATTGACTACCAGCCATCGGGGAGGAAAAGTTCATTGCGCTGGAATTCCACAAAATACCGGAGCGGTAAGCCATGTTCACGATGAAGGGTTTTGAAAAAGTCACGTTCCCGAAGGAATTCCTCTGGGGTGCGGCGGCCAGCGCGTACCAGGTGGAGGGCAACAATACGAAAAACCAGTGGTACCGTTTCGAGCAGGAGGAGGGGGCGATCGAAAATGGCGACCGCTGCGGAATGTCGACAAACCACTACGAGCTGTTCGAGCAGGATTTCGAGCTGGCAAAAGAGTTGAACCACAACACGCACCGGCTGGGGATCGAATGGAGCAGGCTCTGCCCGGAATCCCCGGACAGGTTCGATGAGGACGAGATCGAGCATTACCGCAAAGTGTTCGAGGCGCTGAAAGAGCGCAACCTGACCGTATTCCTGACCCTGCATCATTTCACCGAGCCGCTGTGGTTTGCCGACGCGGGCAGTTTCACCCGTCCCGGCGCGGAGCATGATTTCGCGAAATATGTTTCCCGGGTGGCGCGGGAGTTCGGCGGGATGGTGGATTTCTGGATCCCGTTCAACGAGCCTCAGGTAGCGCTTTGCGGGTGGCTGTGGGGCGATTTCCCTCCCCGCAAGTACAGCTTGGAGGAAACCTGCCGCGAATGCGCGGGCCGTCTGCGGGGCTACGCCGCCGCGCGGGAAGTTATCCGCAAGCATGACCCGCAAGCTCAGGTCGGGCAGGTGATGGCGGTCAGCGCGTTCTACCCCTCGCGGATCAACGACTTCCTCGATAACCACTACGCTGCTCTGTTCGACTACCTGTGGAATGAATGCTGGATCGAGGGCTGCACCACCGGTTGGATCCGCTTTCCGCTGATCGGCGAGGACGTTTTCCTGCCTGAACTCAGGGACAGTTGCGACTACTGGGGCGTGAATTTCTATACCGACCAGCGGGTGGACAGCCGCGACCGGCTGGGTATGTGCAAACCCCTGCCATCGCAGAAAGTGACCCAGATGGACTGGAGCTGGGAACCCGAAGGCTATTGGCGGGCAATCGAGCGTTTCCATCGGCTGGGCAAGCCGCTTTACCTCACTGAAAACGGAATCGGTACGCTGGACGACCGCGAGCGGGTGCGGTTCATGTTCGAGCATCTCCGGGTGGTGGCCCATGCGCTGGACCAGGGGTTCGACATCCGCGGCTACCTTCACTGGTCCCTGCTCGACAATTTCGAGTGGGCCTGCGGCTACCGTCCCCGCTTCGGCCTGGTCCATGTCGACTACGAGACGTTCGAGCGGACAGTAAAACCCAGCGGCCGGTTCCTGGCCGAAGTTATCGAAGCCGGGGGGATGAGCCGCGAGCTGGTGGAGAAATACCTTCCCGCCGAGTTCCGCTATTGAGACCGACTCACTCCGACCAAGCGAGGGCTGATTGAGCGAGACGAATGTCAGCACGGAAAAACTGGAGTTCCGTGGCGGACCGCTGGTAAGCGTGCTGCCGATAGCAGTGTTCCTGGCCTGGACCATGTACCTGGTGGTCCGTGGGGCGGTGGTCGAGCAGGGGATGATAATCGCCGCGATGGCCGGGATATCTCTGGGGATGGTATTCGTCCGCGATCCGGCGGCTTACAGCGAGCGGGTGTTCAGCCTGATGGCGAACAGGATTGCGACTGTGGCGGTGGTCTGCTGGATCTGGGCCGGGGCGTTCAGCTCGATTTTGGCAGACAGCGGGCTGGTGGAGGCGATGATCTGGCTGAGCTGGAAGATGGGCCTGTCGGGAGCGGCGTTTACGCTGGCCGTGTTCGTCTCGGCATCACTGTTCGCGGTCACTATCGGTACCGGGCTGGGTACAGTGGTCGGTTTCACCTCGGTGATGTATCCGGCGGGAATCGTGCTGGGCGCTCACCCCGGAGCGCTGATGGGTGCGATCCTCTCGGGCGCGGCATTCGGCGATAACCTGGCTCCGGTCAGCGACACGACCATTGTCAGCGCCGCCACCCAGGAAACCGACGTCGGCGGAGTGGTGCGCTCACGGCTGAAATATTCCCTGCTGGCAGGCGCTGTCGCCGCCGTGCTGCTGTATGCGTTCGGAGCGGG
>VRUH01000022.1:22053-59007 GCA_019456185.1 Candidatus Glassbacteria bacterium
GCGGGAGAGCAGAGCGCAGCCGACAGCGCCAGAGTTACGGCGTTGCTGGAGGAGACCGCCGATCCCCGGGCCTTGCCGATGCTGATTCCGGCGGCGCTGGTATTCATTTTCGCGGTCAGCGGTGTTCACTTCCTGGCCGCGCTGAATATCGGTATTGTCTCGGCGCTGGTGATCGGTCCGCTGTTCGGCGTGTTCGGTCTGGAAAGGGTGTTCCATATCACCGCCGAGGGTTCGGTGGCCGGCAGCGCGGTGGACGGGGCGATGGCGATGCTGCCAGTTTCGGTCCTGACCCTGCTGCTGGTGACCGCCAACGGCTTGATGGAAGCCGGCGGGTTCCTGGACAGGGTCCTTCGGGCCCTGCAGAACGGAATCGCCCGGACAGTCCGGGGAGCGGAAACCGCGGTGGTGGTGTTGATCTCGCTGGCGAACCTGTTCGTGCCGGTGAACACGATCGCGATGGTTGCTGTGGGACCGCTGGCCGCCCGTCTGCGGAAACCGCACAATATTCACCCCTACCGGATAGCCAACCTGCTGGATACGATCTCATGCAGTTTTCCGTTTCTGCTGCCCTACGCCGCGGTAATCGTGGCCGCGATGGCGATTCACCGCGAACTGGCCGAGTCGTTCCCGTTCGTGCCCGTGCTGGGCTGGAAGCAAATGGCGCCTTATGTTTTCTACAGCATGGCGCTGTTCGTGGTGATGGTGGTCTCGGTGGTGACAGGCTTCGGCAGGAAACGGGGTTGAGTTATTACGAGATTTGAAAAAGTCTCGATCAGCGGCGGCCGGCGCGCGTCCATGGGGCGCGCGGCACGGCAGTGCCGCCTGCGCTGGCCAGCGCAGGCGCCGGCCGCCCGGGTGAGCACACAATTTCCATTTCCTTTAACAATCCGATAAAAGCCAGGGTAAGCACTTGATGAATTCCAGGGATAGAGTGATCGCCGCTGTCGAGCACCGCACACCCGACCGGGTTCCGGTTGATTTCGGAGCGTCCCGCCAGACAGGGATCATGGCCGGAGCGTACAGCGGGTTGAAACAGTATCTTGGCATCGAAAGCGGCGAGACATTCGTTTTCGATCTCTACCAGATGCTGGCCGAGATTGAGGCGCCGGTGCGCGAGCGGATGGGTTCCGATGTGGTTGCGCTCAGAAACCTGGAAGGGGCCTTAGGAGTTCCGAACGTCGGGCGCAAGGATTGGAGTCTTGCTGACGGCACCCCGGTGACAGTTTCCGGGGCGTTCCAGCCGGTGGAGGATGAAAAGGGTGATTTGTTTATCGTCGGGAGTAATGGGGAGAAGATCGCGCAGATGCCTTCCGGCGGGCTCTATTTCGACAGGCTCCTCAAGGGCCCCGGCGCGGCGCATGTGGACCCGGAGCAATGGTGTATCCCGGCACTGCCCGAGGAGAACCTGAGATATCTGCAGGATCAGGCGGAGTTCTGGCGGGCGAACAGCGATTACGCGGTAATCGGTGAACTACCCGCGGTGGAGTTGTTTTACGGGTTAGGTCATTGCGGGTTCGATGACTGGATGGTGAGCCTGATAACCGAGCAGGAGTACGTACGCGAGCTCTACGAGAAAGCGCTCGAGGGCATGTGCGCCAATTTCGACCTGTTCCACGAGGCGGTGGGGGATAAAATCGACATCGCCAAATTCAGTGATGATTTCGGGATGCAGAGCAGCGAGTTCGCCTCGCCGGAGTTGATGCGCGAGCTGGTGCTGCCGTACTATCAGCGTTATATCGAGCATATCAAAAAACGCAACCCCGCGGTAAAAATTTTCCAGCACTGCTGCGGTTCAATTTTCAACATTCTCGGCGACATGATCGAGACCGGGGTTGAGATAATCAACCCCGTGCAGACCAGCGCGGAGAACATGGAACCCGAGCGGCTGAAAGCGACATACGGCGGCAGGGTTTGCTTCTGGGGCGGGGGAGTGGAGAACCAGCGCGTGCTGCAGTTCGGGACTGCGGAGGAGGTGCGGGAGCAGGCCCGGCAAAGGCTGGATATTTTCTCGCCCGGCGGTGGGTTCGTGTTCGCCACGATCCACAACATTCAGCACGGCACGCCCCCGGAGAATATCGTGGCGGCGTTCGACACGGCGCGCGAGTTCGGGGGCTAGGGCTGAATCACGGGGCCGCCATGAAAAAAAGGCGGGACCGCATCTGGAGTTTTCCTCCAGCGGCCCCGCCGGGCAAATTCCCCGCCACGGGGAATTTTTACCGATTCAAGCATTTTTATATCAAATAACCGAGGGCAGCATTTCCGCTCTTACTGCAATCCCGTGCTGCCGAACCCGCCCTCGCCGCGCGGGGACTCTTCCAGGTTCTCCACCCGGACCAGCTCGGCGCTTGCCACCGGCTGGATCAGCATCTGGGCGATCCGCATCCCCTGCTCCACCGTGAAATCGGCGCCGCTCAGGTTCTGCAGCACAACCTTGACCTCGCCGCGGTAGCCGGAGTCGATCACCCCGGCCAGGCAGTGGATCCCGTGTTTGGCGGCCAGGCCGCTGCGGTCCCAGACCAAGCCGACATGGCCGGCGGGGATCGCCAGGCGAAGGCCGGTGGGGGCCATCACGCGCGCGCCCGCGGGGATAACCATCTCCTGGGAGGCGCGAAGGTCGAACCCGGCGTCCCCGGGGTGGGCGTAACTCGGCGGCTCGATACCCCCGGCATTCAACTGAAAAGGAACGGTCAGCTTACACTCCACCTCATCCCCCGCGGATAAATGTCTCCGGGAAATACTCCCGGCTGATTTTTTCGTATCGTTTCAGCGTCTTCATCGATGTGCGTTTCAGCGGCCTCCCGTTGACCGGCCCCTCGCCATGGCGTGGAGGGACATAGCCCTGGATCCGGTATCTCCTGGCCCCCGAAAGCTCCCGGCCGATCGCGTGCATGTCTTCCTCGCGATGCCAGTCCTCGACAATGGTCGTGCGGAACTCGTAGTCCACCCCCGACTCGGTGATCAATTTCACGCTCTCGACAATTTTATTCCGCTCGAGCGTCCGGCAGCCGCTGATCTCTGCATAACGGGCAAGCGGTGCCTTGTAATCCATCGCCACATAGTCCACCTGAGTCAGAGCGCTGCTCAGGATTTCGGGCATCGAGCCGTTGGTGTCGAGTTTGACCCTGAATCCCAGGTCCCTGACGCGTGAGATCAGGTCAAGCAGCTGCGGGTGGAGGGTCGGTTCGCCGCCGGAGATACATACCGAGTCCACCCACTGCACGCGGCTGGCCAGCAGGGTCTGTTCCAGGCGGCTCCAGGCGATAAAGTTTTTCTGGGGTTCGGCCAGCACGGTGTTGTGGCAGAAAAAACACCGCATGTTGCACCCGGAAATGAACATCACCCGGCACATCCGTCCCGGGTAATCGATCAGGCTGGGTTTTTTTAGCAGGGCGTATACCGGGCTGAGGTCTTCCCCGGTCTGTTCGATTCTGTTCTGGACAGTCTGCTGTTCCATCTATCTCCGGACCTTTACCGCCATCGACGCCAGCGCCGTATCGAGCACGCTCAGGATCGTATCGGGTTTGATCACACCCCCGGAACCGTAATCCGTTTCGAGAGCCAGGTAGGTATCGACAGTCTCTTCGCCATTGCCGACAGGCTGTTTGTACGCCACGGGCGCCAGCTTGTCGCCGTCTGTGGAGAACACCATGAAACCGGGTATGCGCTGAGGGTTGAGAGTCTCGCACTGGCAGAACCGAACCAGCCCCTCGGCCGTACCCATGTCGTAATAAGTGAACTCGAAATCAGTGTATGGTTTTTCGTCCAGAATTTTGCTCAGCCGCTTTTTTAGCACGTCGCACTTGTCGCAACCCTGTTTGCCGAACACGGCAAGCTGAAAATTCTTCATCCGGTTAACTCCCATGCGCTTTATTTAGTTACAAGCTCGCTGCTGTCGGCGCAGACCCGGTAGTCGCCCTGATGACGGGAGACCAGTTCACCCTCGCGTTTACTTCTGTTCCAGTTTTCGATCTTGCTGAAATAACCCACCACCCTGGTTTCGCCGTAAACCTTGTCGCTGCCGCAGGAGGGGCACGTTTCGCTCAAGCCCCGGCTGATCTCGGTGCAGTCAGTGCAGAACGTGAACTCGGGGCTGATCGTGAGTTGAGCGCTCTGGGTCCGGAAGAACGTGTCGCGCACGAGGCGGTAGATCGTCTGCGGATCGGGCTGCTCCTCGCCGACAAACGCATGTGTTATCGCGCCGCTCTCGATCATCGAGTGGAACCGCGCCTGCATGCGGATCCGCTCCACCATATCCACCGGCGCATCGGCCGCCAGGTGCACGGAGTTGGTGTAATAGACAGTGTCGTTCTCGATCGAGCCTTTGACCACGGTGGCCGCCTGCCGGTTGAAATAGATCAGGTCGGTCTTGGCCAGCCGTCGCGTGGCGCTTTCGGCCGGAGTCTCCTCGAGGGTCACTTTCAGACGGTGTTTTTCGGCCAGCTTGCGGGCCTTGAGAAACATCGCCGCGATAATCCGCAGGCCCTGTTCGATTGCCTCCTCGTCCTCATGCAGCTGCTTGCCGGAAATATACTGGACCGCGTCGTTGAGCCCGATCAGGCCGATAATGTAGGTGGCCTCGTCAATATCCACGTAAGGTGTGCCGTCCATGCTCGGTTTGCCGATCTGCCACAGCGGTCTCCCCGGGCCTTCCGCCATCCGGCCGATATTGCTCCGCTTCTGCAGGTGGGCCTCCATCGCGATATCCATCATGTCGAGCGCCTCCTCGATCAGGCCCTCGACAGTTTTCGCACCCCTCTTTTCCGCCCGGTAGGCAGCCTGGGGGATATTGATTGTCACGTTCTGGAAGCCGCAGAACCGCATGCTCTCAGGATGCATCAGCATGTAGTTGTCATCGATCGTGGTCCGCAGGCGGCAGCAGGCGCTGAGCGTCACCTCGTCCCGGTCGAACACGAAATAAGTGGAGCCGTTGCGGCTGGCCAGTTCGCAGGCCTCGTCCAGCAGCTTGCGCTGCTCCGGGTCGCGGAAAGAGTCCTCGTTGATATGGAAATCGCACTTGGGGAACTCGAACACCTTGCCGTAACGGTCGCCCTCGCCGAAAACCTCCAGCAGCGCGCTGGTGAACTCGCGGGCGGTTTGCTCGTAGTCCCGGTAGGTGACAATCCGCTCGCCGCGCTGGTCGAGGTCCTTGCCTGCGGCCGGGTCGATTTCGACCGCGCCGGTCTTTTCGTTCAGGATTTCGCGGTAGACCGCCCGTCCGCCGTTTTCCCCGCTCAGGCTCAGTTCCATCAGGTTGTGGCCGCAGCTGTCCCTGACCCCGGTGGTTCCCTCCTCCAGCGCCACGGTGCCGCCGCCGGGCAGGGCCAGCATGTACTTGCCTCCCGGTCCCACGGCTGGCACATCGGCCAGGTAGCGCGGCACGCCGGAGTGGATGTTATAGTCCAGGAACAGGGTCTGGCCGCCCCGGCTGAATGCGTTCTGGCTGCCGTTGAAGACAAGTTCCTGGGCGATCTGCTTGAGTTCGGTGCGGCTTTTGCCCTCCAGCAGAGGGGCGTAGAACACGTTGATGTAGCTGATCCCCAGCGCGCCGGCGTAATTGGCCTGCATCGAGGCCAGAAAAGTGTTCAGGTGCCCGGTCAGCACCGATGCGCTGCGGGCGGGCTTGCTTTCGGTATTCAGGTTTTCCAGCCCGGTGAGGCCGTATTTCTTGATATACTCCAGGCTGTGGCTGCTGCAGTAGACCCGGTGGGGGTAGCCGAGGTCGTGGACATGGATTGCACCGGTGTCGTGAGCCCGCTTGACCTCTGCCGAGTAAACATTTTCCAGCGCCCACTGCTTGAGCACCAGTTCGGCTATCGAGAGGTTGACCGCCTCGGGGTTGTTACTGACTATGTTGCTGTTCTCGGTGCTCTTGGCAAACATCAGCGTTTCGACAAACTCGCGGGGGACGGCGTAGATACTGAGGTCCTTGAGCTGCTCGCGCAGCCCCCGGCCGTAAAGCTCGTTGTTAACCAGTTCTCTGATCAGCGCGGTGTTGACCGTGCTGAAATCACCGCTGATGATCTGATTCTCGACCGACTTGGCCACCGCGTTGGCCAGCTCGACGCTGAGACCGGTTTCGCGGATCAGTTGCCGGACAATTTTCCCCCTGTCCCAGGGGTGCACCACCTCGTCGGTGATCGATTCGACCAGCAGCAGGCTGGCGTCGGTGACGTCCACGCTGCCGCCTCCCTCGTGGCGGACCCTGATCCTTTGCCGCGCGGTCTCGCGCATCTTGCGGTATCGCTTGTAGATCGCCACCACCTGCGGCATCCGGTTTTCGGCCAGCACGATCTCGACCAGGTCCTGCACGTCTTCGATCTCGGGAATCCGCTCGCCCTTGCCGTTGGGATATACGTAGTATTCGCTCTGCGGGTCGTCCAGGTAAGCGGCCACCTTGTCGGTAACCTCCGCCAGCCTGGACTCATCGATCGGGGTACCCTCCTGGCGGCTGACCGCCTCGGCGGCCTTTTTCACTGCATTGGTGATTTTATCCGGATCGAACGGTACGACAGTTCCGTTGCGTTTCCTGAAATAGACGAATGGGACCGTAGAGGGCATGAAACCTCCCGAGGCGCATGGGGGTAAATACGGTATCTGATGTTCTAGAATCCAAGAACGGGCTGGGCAAAACCCGCGTTTGATTCAGCTTTATGTCCGGACTGCTGGCAGACCAACTTGGTTCCGGTGGGCAAAAGCGAAAGTCGCCTGCGCATAACCACATGACCTGAACAGATTTAACTGTAGAGCTAGCGGCAGACGTGTTATATATAAAAACAACACACGGGTAGTGTCAAGAGAGAAACACCATATGTAGTAGTTTTTTTTAGTAGGGGCACAAAATCTTGTAATATTTTACCCTTTTTGCATTTGCATCGATTATCTGTCGCCATACATGCGATAATGAGCCCGAAGATGAAAAAAAAATTAATTTTGGCCTTGTTTTTTTTCCTGTTTTGCTCCAGGCTGACAGCCCGGTCCGGAGACGGGTATTCAAGCGACGGCCTGGTAGATCGCGCACACTTTTTATACGAACCGGAGCTGGAACTGGCCGGGCAGCTGATGATCGCCACGAAGCTCGACAGTGCCGAACGGGTGGTGGAGCGCTATATCGCCGCCAACCCGAACCGTCCCGACGGTTACTACTTCCGCGCTACCGCCACCAGCTGGCGGCTGTTCCTGATCAGCGAGGACGAGGACCCGGAGCCGCTGAAGAAAAAATTCGAGGAAGAGCTCGACCTCAGCCGTCAATACGCCGAACGGGCGGAAAAAAACGGGGACACCAGGTTTGCGGGGACCCTCTACCTGGGAGCGATCTACGGTCAGCAGGCGCTGCTGGCCGTAATCGACCACCGCTGGCTGGTGATGGCGCCGCTGGCCAAGCGGGCTTGGAACTATATCGAAAAGGTGCTGGAACTGGATCCGGACTACTACGACAGCTATCTGGGCCGGGGGACTTACATGTATATCACCGGCTCGCTGCCCGCGGCTGTCAAACTGCTGGCGCTCGTCTACGGGTTCGAGGGGAATAAGACAGAGGGACTGGCCAATATCTGGCTGGCCGCCGCGCGCGGGCTGTATTCGCGGGACGCCAGCCTCGCCCTGCTGATGAATATCTATTCCACGCTCGAGGAGCCCAATGAGCGGATCCTGCGGGCTGCGCGGGAACTCCGCGAGCGCTATCCCGACAATCCGCTGATCCACTGGCGGCTGGGAGATATTCTGCTGCGCAGCAAGTTTTACGGTGAGGCGCGGGAGGTGTACGGTGAGGTCACCGCCAGGATCGAGCAGGGGTGTCCCTACTACGACAACCGGATGTTCAGCCGCTGGTCGATGGCCTACCGGATCGCGCTGAGTGACAAAAAGATGGGCAGTCTCGATCTGGCGCGCACCGGGTTCGAGCAGATAGCCGCTGCCGGCGGGGAAGTCCACCCGGACTGGATACGGGCCTCTTCAAATCTCGAACTCGGCGGAATATATTATCAGTGTGAAAAGTACGAGCTGGCCCGGCGCTGCCTGGAAGCGGTGCTTGAGATGGACGATTTCCGGAACAGCCGCGACAAGGCCCGCGAACTGCTGAAAAAGATCGGGAAGCGGGAATGAATAACAGGCTCGATACTGGCGAAAGGCGGTGAGCAGGGATGGGTAGCAGGACGGTCAAGGTTATCGCCTGGGCAGCCGGAGCGCTGCTCCTGTTGTGTCTGGTCCCGACAGTGGCGGTCTGGCTGCTGCTGCCGGTCGAAAAAATCAGGACAATCGCCGAGCAGAGAATAACCGAAGAAACCGGCCGGCAGTGCACGATCGAGGACCTGGGCCTGTCCCTGTGGCGGGGGATGACACTGGACCTGGAGGGAGTGGAACTGGCCGCGGGCGAGGGCGAGGAGATTCCGCATACCGCCAGGCTTGAGCACCTGTACCTGAAAATGAAACTGCTGCCCCTGCTTTCCAGGCGGGTGGAAGTTGTCAGCCTGACTCTGTCCGGGCCGGAGATATTCGTGGTCCGGGACAGGGGCGGTGCGCTGAACCTGGCCGAGATTATCCCGAAGGAGCAGGAAACGGAGGAACCCCCGGGGGATGAAGCTTTCAGCCTCCTGCTGCTCAGAGTGCTGGTGGAGGACTGTGTCCTGCACTACCACGATTACATGGACAGTGTGCAGGTGACAGTGGCCGGGATCGAGGGCGAGTTGAACATGCTGCCCGCGGACGGGGGAAGTTCATTTCCGCTGCATGGCCGCCTGGAAATCGGCGAGCTGCGGGGGCGGGAGCCGGAATTGAGGGAGCAGTTCGAGGGCGCTCTGCCGGCTGTCGCCCGGTTCGAGGGCAGCGCGGCGGTCGACTGGAGCTGGATCGAGCTGACCAGGGTCACGTTCACCGCCGCCGGCGTGCGGCTCGACGGGCCGTTGCGGCTGGATTTCAGCAAACCGGACAGCCTGAGCTGGAGCACGAAGTTGCGCGGAGGGGCCGATGATCCCGCCTTGCTGAGTGAACTGCTCCTGCCACAGGACTTTCCCCGCCGGATCGGGGAGTTGAGTGTCGAGCTGGATGCGGACGGACACCAACTCAATATCAGGCGGCTGGAGATCGGTATGGGGGATGACATGCTGGCGCTTTCCGGTACTGTCAACTTAGCGGAGCCGTATGCCGCCAGCGCCGCCCTGAAAGCCGATATCTCGCTGGAGGGACTGGAAGAGTTTCTCGAAGGGGAGCAGCGTTGGGAGGCCGCGGGAAAACTCAGCGTCGATCTTACTCTCGCCGCGAAGCTGCAAAACCCGCTGGAATCATGGAGCGCCTCCGGGACTGTCTCGGCCGGAGCAGTGGAAATCATCCTGCCCGGTGAGCGTCCTGCATTGCGGATATCCCGCCTCCGGGCCACGCTCAGCCGACGGGATCTCGCCAGCGGGTCGCTGGCGCTCGAGGCCGGCGGCTCTGAGTTGAGAGCGGAGTTGTCCGTGATAAACTGGCCGGGATTGCTGCCCCCGGAAAACCCCTTGGCCTCCGGACGCGCCCGCTGGAAACTGACTGCCAATGCCAACCGGCTGAACCTGCCGGAGCTGCTGGGGCCGGAATATGTCTCCAGCTCCGAAAATGTCAGCCGGACGGCCGTGGATTCGGCCAGGACGCCCATTGCGCTGGGCGACGGGCGCGGAAGCCTGACCGCCGTCAGCCTGGCCGTGCTCGATGGTGTCGGGCTGGAGAACTCAGGATTGTGGTTTACGGTCCGCGACAGCCTGCTGCGGATCGACAGCGTCCGCTCGGGATACTCCGGCGGCAGGTTGTCCGGCGGCGGAGCGTTCGTGCTCTCGACTGCCGGGGTCGAAAGCTGGAGCCTGGATCTCCGGGTGGATGAAGTGCAGGCCGGACAGATGCTGCAGCCGTTTTCCAGTGTCGGCAAGTTCCTGACAGGCTCGCTGAAGAGCAGCATAAGCCTGCGGAGCGGCAATGCTCTCGCGCTGGATCCCTCCAGCGGATTGTCCGGAAGCGCAACTTTCACTCTGAGCGATGGCAGATTCGAGGGCTGGCCCGCGCTCAACGCTATCGCCAGCCTGACTGGGATCGACGAGTTGCGGGACCTGGAGATTGACGACTGGGTGGGGACGATGGAAATCCGTGACGGCCGGGTGTTCGGCGACAATCTGCAGCTGAACACTACCGCCGGGCTGATCGGCGCCGAGGGCTCGCTTGGTCTGGACGGCAGCCTGGACTACAACCTGACCCTGGCCCTCAACCAGCGACTGAGTGAAAAGTGCCGTGAGCTGCTGCGCGGCGAATTGGCCAACCTGCTGACCGGCGGGCAGGGCACGGTGGAACTGGCGCTGGAACTGAAAGGCACCACCACTGAACCGAAAATCAGCTGGGACACGCGGCCGATGGCCGAAAGGGCGGCGAAAAATATCAAACGCAGCGTGCGCAAGCTATTCAGGAAGCTGCTGAAATAATCCGTCGGGCAGGCCCTCCAGCACCACTTCCGAGTCCAGACTCAGCTTGCCGTTTTCGGGCGCTGCCGCGCTCGGACCGGCTCCATCGGGACCACAGCCGGCGCCAGCCAATGCCAGCGAGCCGAGTAATAAAATGAATAACCGGCGCATCAAATCCTCCCGGTCTGCGTTGACATTATGAAACGGCAGGCATTACTTCTTCAAAACAATATATCCCCGGACTGTTGGTGGAACCAGTTCCGGGGACATAAGACGATTGACATATCACTGCTGCGCCGCTACCAATTTGGTAGACGGCTATCATTCCTGTCCAGTCTGCAATTTCCGGCGGGCACAGCAAATAAAGCTACTAGTCAGCTCAATCGTCAGCGGCAGTTCCAAATCCTAACCGGGGGTAATCCATGCGCATTTTTTCGCTTGCCCTGACCGCAGTTTTTTTTCTTGCCCGTTTAGTCGCGGCCCAGAGCGCACCCGATGAACAACTGCGCTCAGGAGTCAATTTCATGCCGACCGGGGTTTTCTCGGCGGAGCAGAACGAGCGGCTGCTGAAACTTTACAAGGGCCTGCGCGTGGCCGATGTCTCCGACGGGATGGACATGGTGGGCCTGGCGGGTACCGGGCTGGTGGATGAGTCGATCCACGCTTCCTGGCGTGACCTCGATTCGCTCAAGCATCAATTCTGCGGTATCGCGCTGACCATGCGCTATGTCCCTACCCAGCGAGTGGCCCGTCCCGCTCCCGGCGAGGATTTTCCGGCGTGGGAAGGCGCGTGGTACCGACAGCTCTCCAGCGAGGCGTTCGTCAGCATTATCACCCCCGGTACCGCGATCGTGATCGATGACGCCGAGTTCCGCGATATCGGCTCGATCGGCTCGAACAACATCCTGAGCTGGCTCCGGGCCGGGGCAACGGGAGTTGTCACCGACGCCGCCAGCCGCGATGTGGACGAGGTGGCCAAGCAGAAAATTCCGCTCTACCTGCGCAAGACCGGCCGCGGGATCAGACCCGGCCGCAACGAGTTGGAGTCGATCAACCGGCCCGTGGTGATCGGCGGAGTGCTGGTTATGCCGGGCGACATGGTAGTGGCCGACGGCGACGGGGTGGTGGTGGTCCCGCGCGCGGTGGCCGAGCAGGTGGCGCTCTACGCCCGCCGGATCCTGGATGCCGACAAGGAAGGCCGTCGCAGGAAATACGAAGAGCTGGGTATCCCGCTGGATGAAACTGTCAAATAACCCGCCAACTCGACCCTGGAAGGTTGAAATGTCGCAGATTTCACGCAGGGAATTCATCCGCAGGGCCGGCCGGGCGGCTGCCGCCGCTCCGCTGGTCACAGCGGCCTGCGGGGCGAACAGCGCCCCGCAGCCGGCCGGCCCCGCAGGCCGTAAACCTAATTTCGTCATCCTGTTCGCCGACGATATGGGTTACGGCGACTGGGAGTTTGGAGGGCACCCGACGATTCGTACGCCGAACCTGAACCGGATGGCCGACGAGGGAGTGCGCCTGACCCAGTTCTATTCAGGCAATCCCGTGTGCTCGCCCTCTCGCTCGGCGCTCCTGACTGGCAGGAACTGTATCCGCACCGGCGTGCTCCATGTATTTTTCCCTCCGGATGTTACGGGCATGTCCACGGATGAGATCACAATCGCCGATGCGCTCAAGCCGCTGGGTTACCGCTCGGCCTGTATCGGCAAGTGGCACCTGGGTTGCACACCCGAGTATCGTCCTTTAAGGCAGGGCTTTGACTATTACTACGGCATCCTCTACAGCAATGACATGCAAAACGCCGACATCTGGCGGGACGACGAGATGATCGAGCACCCGGCGGATCAGACCACCCTTACCAGACGTTACACCGAGGAGGCGATCCGCTTTATCGAGCAGGAACAGGACAACCCCTTCCTGGTCTACCTGCCGTACACTTTCCCGCACGTGCCGCTTTTCGCTTCGGATAAATTCCTGAGCGTCTCGAAACGGGGTCTCTACGGGGACGTGATCCAGGAGCTTGACTGGAGTGTCGGCCGCATCCTGGATACCTTGGACAGCCTGGGGCTCAGCGAAAACACTCTGGTGCTGTTCACCTCGGATAACGGCCCATGGATGAGCCGGAACCTGCGCGGCGGCAGTGCCGGCCTTCTGCGCGGCGCTAAGGGAGACACCTGGGAGGGCGGCATGCGTGAGCCTTTCATTGCCCGTTGGAAGAATCACCTTCCCGCCGGGATGGTCGGCGGTGCGGTGGGCTCGGTGCTCGACTTCCTGCCAACCTGCGTAACCTTGGCGGGGGGGAAGCTGCCGGAGGACCGCCCGATCGACGGGATCGACCTGATGCCTGCGTTGCAGGGCAAGCCGCAGCCCGGGCGCACGATTTATTACTATGAACGACACCACCTCAACGCGGTGCGCCACGGCAAGTGGAAGCTGCATTTGCGTTTCTACGACCACTCGAAAGGGGGATATCAGAGGGAGGCGAACTGGACCGTGCCCGAGGTGCCCCTGCTGTTTGACCTGGAGGAAGACCCCGGCGAGCGGTTCAATATCGCTGCTGATAACCCCGAGGTTGTCCGCGAGTTGGCTGCTCTGGCCGATGGATACACGGCCCAAATCGAGCGGCTGGGTGAAAACCACGAGCTGGTCGACTGGTTTATTAACGAGTGGCCCCACGCCCCGCGCAGGTTTGAATGACCGATTCACAGGAGCGAAAAGTGACGCAGCGGAACGGAAAATTGGACAGCGGCGGCAATATCAGCCGCAGGGATTTCATTTCGGCTTCAGCCATGGCCGCCGGGGCGCTGGCCCTGGGCGGGTGCGGCGGGACCGGCGAGAGCAGGCGGCCGCCCAATTTCGTGTTTATCCTGGCCGATGACCTGGGCTGGCGCGATGTGGGGTTCATGGGCAGCCGGTATTACGAGACTCCCAGTCTCGACAGGTTCGCCGGCCAGGGGATGGTGTTCACCGACGCCTACGCCAACGCACCGAACTGCGCGCCCACCCGCGCCAGCATCCTGACAGGCCGCTACAGCCCGCGCCACGGGATCCTGACTGTTAACAGCAGCGAGCGTGGACGGGATTACAGCCGCAGGCTGATCCCGATCGAAAATAAACTGTTTCTCGATCCCGACGAAATCACTGTCGCCGAACTTCTGCGCCAGGCCGGTTACGAGACCGCCGCGATCGGCAAGTGGCATCTGGGCGAGGGACCGGAAACCGGACCGCTGGGGCAGGGATTCGAGCTCAATATCGGCGGATACCGTGCCGGGATGCCCAAAAGCTATTTCAGCCCCTACTGGAACCCGGAACTCAGCGACGGCCCCGATGGCGAATACCTGACCGAGCGGCTGACCGATGAGGCTGTCGGCTATCTGAATTCCCGTACCGGCAGCCCGTTTTTTCTCTACTTGTCCTACCACGTGGTCCACACGCCGATTCAGCCCAAGCCGGAACTGGTAGGCAAGTACCGCGGCAAGCAGCCCGACGGCGACCAGAACAACCCGGACTACGCCGCGATGGTGGAGGCGTTGGATACGGGTGTCGGCAGGGTACTGGCCGCGCTGGATGAGAACGGCCTGGCCGACAATACCGTGGTGATCTTTTTCTCCGACAACGGCGGCCACCGCCAGTTCACCGACAATTCTCCCCTGCGCGGAGGCAAGGGCACGCTCTACGAGGGAGGGATCAGGGAACCGCTGGTGGTGCGCGCGCCCGGTGTCACCACGGCCGGCTCGAGCTGCTCAACGCCCGTGATCGGGGTCGACTTCCTGCCCACGATGCTCGAACTCGCCGCTGTCAACGCTCCCCGGGCACACCTGCTCGACGGCGAAAGTATCGTACCGCTGCTCGGCGGTGGCGATATCCAACGTGAGGCGATTTACTGGCATTTTCCGGTTTACCTCGAGGACTGGGGTTACCCTGATGTCCGCGACCCCGGCTGGCGCGCCACTCCGTGCAGCGTGATCCGTTGCGGCCGCTGGAAACTGATCGAGTATTTCGAGGACTGGTCGGTCGAGCTGTTCGACCTGGAGAACGATATCGGCGAGCGGAACGATCTGGCCGGTTCGCACCCCGATGTCCGCGACCGCCTGCGCACGATGCTGCAGCAGTGGCGCAAGGATATCGGCGCGCGGATTCCCACTGAGCGGAACCCGTCATACGACCCCGGCAGGGCGAGTCAATAGTTTTTCGGTTGAATCGAAAAGCATTCCTCGCGGCTTGCCGCGGGGTGGTTTTTTGCGCGCGGGCGAGCACACGGTTTTCCCCTGCGAGGAGAAGCCGCTGCCTGGCCAAAACACTGCTCGACACTCCGGGTACCGGGTTTTTCCGGGGGCCGCGCATGTTTGAGCCAGCAAAGGGGTAGCGTGAAGAAGAGTCGTATCCCAGAGGAGGTAGCAGGAGCGAGGGGGGCAGGAGTGCGATTCGCTTTCAGCGTGCCCAGCACGGAGGAGCGGAGTTTTTTACCTATTACACTCACTGGTCGCTGAAGAGATTGAGTAAATGCGAGTTCGCTCACCCCCAATGGTTTTGCTGCTTTTGCCGAAACAAAAGCAGAAAAGAGAATAACATTTGAAGAATACTTTAAGTTTCCCCAACAGGTTGAAAATGAGATTCAGGAGGATTTAAATCAGACACCTCGCGGCTCTGCCGCGGGGTAGTTCATTATCGCGCGGCGGTTGCAGACAACCGGCGATCCGTTTATCATGAATCATGGGAGTTTACTTTTAGCGGTTAAGCTGTTAATTTCGCCGCTGACAGGCCGGGCGGGAATCAGCGTGGCCGGCTTGAATTCGAGATCAGGAAAAAATAGACCTGGGATTGACTGCATGTTCACCTTCCTTACAGCCGGAGAAAGCCACGGCAAAAGCCTCTGCGGGGTAATCGACGGGTTCCCGGCCGGTGTCAGCGTGAAAGTGGAGCAGGTGGACCGCGACCTGGCCCGCCGTCAACTGGGCTACGGCCGGGGCGACCGGATGAAAATCGAGAAAGACCGCGCGGAGATCCTTTCCGGTGTCCGCGGCGGCAGGACCCTGGGCAGTCCGATCGCGTTCCTGGTGCGCAACGACGACTATGTGAACTGGGACAGGGTAATGAACGCCGCCGAGAACGATCCGGACCAGGTGGCCGAGAAGCTGGTCCACAATCCGCGTCCGGGCCACGCCGACCTGACCGGTGTGCTCAAGTACGGTCATGATGACGTGCGCAACGTGCTGGAGCGGGCCAGCGCCCGTGAAACCGCCTCCCGGGTTGCGGTGGGCGCGTTCGCCAAGGCGCTGCTGGGCCATTTCGACATCAGTGTCACCAGCCACGTGATCGCTTTCGGCGGGATAACCTCTGCTGCCTGGACCCCCGAGAGCGGGATCGAGCCGCAGGATATCAGCGAGCTGGCCGACAAGAGCGAGGTCCGCTGCCTGGACGAGGACGGCAGCCGCCGGATGATCGAGCGGATCGAGCGGGCCAGAGAGGAAAAAGACACTCTCGGCGGCATTTTCGAGGTGGTGGTGGCCGGAGTGCCGCCGGGGCTGGGCAGCTACACCCAGTGGGACAAGCGCCTGGACGCCCGGCTGGTGCGCGCCCTGGTCAGTATCCCGGCTGTCAAGGGCGCCGAGGTGGGCACGGCCTGCGAGAACAGCGCCAGGCCCGGCAGCCAGGTCCACGACGAGATTTTCAAGCGCAAGCCCGGCGAGAGTGTTCCCGGCCGACCGCATCACGTGGGCCCCTACTATCGCAGGACCAACCGCGCCGGGGGCACCGAGGGCGGCATGTCCAACGCCGAGCCGCTGATCCTGCGCGCGTTCAAGAAACCGATCCCGACGGTGATGCAGCCGCTCTGGACGGTGGATATCAGTACCGGCGAGCCGGTAAAAGCCAGTACCGAGCGCAGCGACGTGGCCACCGTGCCGGCGGCGAGCGTGGTGGGCGAGGCCGTGGTGGCGATCGAAATCGCCGGCGCGTTTCTCGAGGAGTTCGGCGGCTCCACACTGGTTGACATTCAGAGCAATTACGCTAATTATCTGGAGAGGATCGACTGAGAATTGCCCGAGTCCCGCTCGTTCCGCGGAAAACCCAGTATCTCGCTGACCGGTTTCATGTTTACCGGCAAGAGCAGTGTCGGCCGCAGGCTGGCCCGCAAGCTGAATCTGGAGTTCGTGGATCTCGACGAGCGGATAGTGGCCGAGGCGGGCCGGCCGATCCCGGAGATGTTCAGCCAGGGCGGAGAGAGTGAATTCCGCGAGATCGAACACCGCGTACTGGCGCGGGTACTACCGTTGACCGGCAGGGTGCTCTCCACCGGCGGCGGAGTCGTGATCGACAGCCGCAACAGGGAACTGCTCCGGCGGCACAGTTGTGTCGTCTGGCTGAAAGCCTCGGCGGAATCGGTGCTGGCCAGGTTTCGCGAAAGCCGGGGAAAACCACGGCCTCTTTTGGACGTGGACGATCCTGAGGTCAGGATCAGGGAATTGCTGGCGGAACGGGAAAGTTACTACGCTGAGTGTGACCTCTGCGTGATGACCGACGGGCGGAGCGTGTGGAGGGTCACCGATAAAATTATCGATCTGTTGAACACCGGCGGCCCGCAGTCCTCCTGTTGAGCCGCCGCGGACGAGTTCGGCAATATAACCTCAACTGGATCAGCTATCCGAGTCAGGAGTACCGGCGTGCAGAACAACGTTGAGGAAATTATCAGCTATATGAACGAGAATTTCAGCTCCTACGAAATTTTCGAGCGCCAGGTCCGGCGGGTCACCAGGGAGCTGATGGAGCTGGGTTACACGCTGGAGGAAATCACCCGGGGGATCAACGCCTACCTGGTGCAGCTCGAACCGAAAAGCAGCGACAGGCCCCGCGGAGCCGGGCGCACGGGCAGTCAGCGCACTTTCCGCGTACTCGACACCGCGGAGCGCCGCTTTATCGGCCGGGACGCCTACGGCTATCTCTGCCTGATTCGTGAACTCGGCCTGGTCAACCATGACGAAACCGAGGAGCTGATCGGCTATATCACCAGTAACCGGATCGAGGTGGATAACAGCGAACAGCTCCAGGCGGTGATGATGGAGCTGCTGATCGATCCCGAGTACGACAGGGACTGCGGCGATGACGATGAGAATGTCGGCGGCGGGGAATCGTGGCACATGTTCCGCAAGAGGTTGAATTGAGATTTGCAGCTCGCCGGGGCGGTTTTGTCGCGGATCGCTCCCGGCGGTTGACAGGATTGCCCGTACCGCTTATTCATTATGACTGCCGGCCCGCCCCAGTTTGGTACGTCGGCGTTTTTTTATGGATAATTTGCAGACTGTCAATCGGGAAACGCATGTTTTAACCAGCTTAAGGAAATGGAATGGGTAAAAATCTAGTCATCGTGGAATCCCCGGCCAAGGCCAAAACGCTCGAGCGCTACCTGGGCAAGGACTACTCGGTCAAGGCGTCGATGGGGCACGTTATAGACCTTCCGGTCAAGGAACTGGGCGTGGACCTTGAGAACGAATTCAAGCCCACCTACCAGGTGATCCGGGGCAAAAGTAAAGTGATCAGCGAGCTCAAAAAAGCCGCCCGGGACGCCGATGAGATATTCCTGGCGCCCGATCCCGACCGCGAGGGCGAGGCGATCGCCTGGCACCTGGCCAGCGTGCTGTCCAAGGACGACAAGCGGATTCATCGCGTAATGTTCAACGAAATCACCAGGAACGCGGTGCTGGAGGCGATGGATCACCCGCAGAAGCTGAACCGCAGCCTGTTCGAGGCCCAGCAGGCGCGGCGTATTCTCGACCGCCTGGTGGGCTACAAAATCAGCCCCCTGCTCTGGAAACGGGTCCGCAGCGGACTCAGCGCCGGGCGGGTCCAGTCCGTGGCCGTGCGGATTGTCTGCGAGCGCGAGGAGGAAATCCGCCGCTACCAGCAGAAGGAATACTGGAGTATCCTGGCCGGACTGCTGAGCGGCGGTAAAAACCGGTTCGAGGCGAAACTCTGGACTGTCGACGGCAAGCGGGTGGTGACCCGGCCCGACGAGGAGGCCGGGCGCGACGACCGGTTCTGGATCACGGATCAGGAACTGGCCGATTCGCTTGCGGTCCAGTTGCGCGGAGCCGGGCAGGGCAGGGTGGCCGAGGTTGAGCGCAAGCAGAAAAAGCGCAACCCGCAGCCGCCGTTTATCACCAGCACCATGCAGCGCGAGGCCGCTGTCCGTTTCGGCTGGCCCGCCCGCAAGACCATGCAGGTGGCCCAGGGTCTCTACGAGGGTATCGAGCTGCGCGGCGAGGGAGCCACTGGTCTGATCACCTACATGCGTACCGATTCGGCACGTGTCGCCGAGAGCGCTATCGGCCAGGTGCGCGGCCTGATCAAGCAGGAATACGGCGACAAGTATCTTCCCGACAGACCCAACAGGTTCTCCAAAGGCAAAAAGGGCGGCAAGGTGCAGGACGCCCACGAGGCGATCCGCCCCACAGGCGTGAACCGCACGCCGGATGCGATGAAGAGGTATCTAAACGCAGATCAGCAAAAACTCTATACCCTGGTCTGGTCGCGCTTCGTGGCCAGCCAGATGAAACCGGCGGTCTACGACCAGACCACGATCGATATCGAGGCCGCCGGGCGGTTCGTGCTGCGCGCCACCGGCAGCGTGATGAAGTTTCCCGGGTTCACCAGGGTCTACACCGAGAACCTGGAGAAAAAGGGCGCCGGCAACGGCAACGGCGAGGACCGCCTGCTGCCGGAAGTCGAGGCCGGGGAAGTGCTCGGGATGGAAACGATCGAGCCGCGCCGGCATTTCACCCAGCCCCCGCCCAGGTTCACCGAGAGTTTGCTGATCCGCGAGCTTGAATCGAACGGTATCGGCCGCCCCTCGACCTACGCCTCGATCATGAGCACGATCACCGACAAGGGCTATGTCCAGCGTCTCAAGGGCTCCCTGCGTCCCACCGACCTGGGCTTCGCTGTCACCGCCCTGCTGGTCGACCGCTTCCCCGGCATCCTCAATGTCCAGTTCACGGCCAGGATGGAGAACCTGCTCGACGAGGTCGAGGAGGGCCGCAAGGACTGGCACAAGCTGCTCGAGGAGTTCTATGGAGATTTCGAGCCGGCGCTGGAAAACGCCAAGAAGCAGCGGGGCAAGGTGGTTGTGGAAACCGACGTGGATTGCGACAAGTGCGGCTCGAAAATGGTGATCCGCTGGAGCAAGCACGGCGCTTTCCTGGGCTGCTCATCCTGGCCCGAATGTAAAAACATCAAGCAGTACGAGCGCGGCGACGACGGCGAGATCAGGATAATCGAGGAGCAGGCCACCGGGATCGAGTGCGACAAGTGCGGCAGCCCGATGATCAAGAAGCAGGGCCGCTACGGTCCGTTCCTGGCCTGCTCCAACTACCCGGCGTGCTCCAATATCAAGCCGCTGACCACGGGTGTCAAATGCGCGCGCGAGGGTTGCGACGGCGAGCTGGTGCAGAAAAAGACCCGCCGCGGCAAAACCTTTTTCAGCTGCAGCAACTACCCCGACTGCGATTACGCCACCTGGGACCGTCCCCTGGCCGGAGCCTGCCCGTCCTGCGGCGCTAAAAGCCTGTTTCAGAAAATCTTCCGCGGCGGACGTTCCGGCGGAGCCTATTGCGAGTCCTGCAAAGGCAAGTTCAGTATGGAGGAGATCGAGGGCGGCGAGAGCGGCGGCGATGTGGCCCAGAGCGCCTGAAACCGCCCCCCGGCATGTTTCATGCAGGATATTTTTGCAGGTTTGACTAACTCGTGTCCAGGGTGAGTTATGAAGGAAAACCTCGAAAAATATCTTCGCCACCTGGCCGGCCGGCGCAACTACTCCAGCCACACAGTGGCCGCATACGGCCGCGATCTCCGCGAGTTTATCGCCTTCCTCGAAGAGTACCGCGCGGTCAGGGACCCGGCTCCCGGCAGCCTGGACAGACTCGAACTCCGCGCCTGGCTGGGCTGGCTGTCGCGCCGCAAGCTGGCCAAAACCACGATCAACCGTAAGATGGCCTCGCTGAAGGGGTTCTGCTCCTGGCTCTCCGGCTGCGAGCTGCTCCAATCCGACCCCGCCTCTTCACTCGTATCGCTCAAAACAGAGAAACGGCGCCCGGAATATTTCACCGCCGAGCAGGCCCGGCGGCTGATCGAGTCTGTCGACGGCCGCTCGCTCAGGGACCTGACGACGCGAGCGGTTCTGGAGCTTCTCTACAGCTCGGGACTCCGTCTGTCAGAACTTGTGGGGCTGAATATGTCCGGCTACAGCTCAGCGCGGGGAACCGTGCGCGTGCTGGGCAAGGGCAGCAGGGAGAGGCTGGTGCCGGTGGGAAGGAAAGCTCAACAGGCTATCGAAAGGTATCTGGCTGCCCGGCGGAGGGAGCAGGGGAGTTACGGTCCGGCCGACCCGTTGTTCGCGGGCGGAAACGGCAAAAGGATTGACCGCCGTCAGGTACAGCGCCTGATGGCCGAGGCCTGCGCCCGCGCCGGTGATTCCCGCCGCGTCGGGCCGCATGCGCTGCGCCACAGTTTCGCCACCGGGATGCTCGAAGCCGGTGCGGACCTGCTCTCGATTGCCGAGATGCTGGGCCATGACAGCCTGTCCACCACCCAGAAATACACCCACCTCACGGTCGAGCGCCTGCGCCAGGTCCATCGCCAGGCACACCCGCGCAGCGGAAGCTAAGCGCGGTCATCTTGAAAGATATCGCCGACCGCCGCCACGGCCTTTTCAGCGGCCGCTTTCGCGGCCTCGGTTTGCTCGATGTAGCGGCAGGCGCGCGTGAGGTTTGTCAGCGCACGCGCACTTTCACCTTCCTGTTCGATATATTTTCTCCATTGCCTGGCCAGCTCCAGGTATGAGGCTTTGTCCAGTACTATTTTGGTTTTTGACTGTACCGGGTCAGGTTCGAGTGCGGCGGAAAGTCCGCTAGCAACCAGCAGCGATAATAAAGATGATACCTTTGAACACGGTGATTTCTCCTGTTAAGATGGATAGGTAAAATTAGGTGTGCAATGATCATTACTCTAGAAGAGCACATGACAGGGGAGAAACGTTCACGGAAATTGACTGGTTCGGTTCCGGAGTGTGGGATACTCGAATCGAACACCCATATTGAAAAGACGGACAGAAGTTAGTAGATTTATTTCTTTCTCAATTTATTTTCCCACTGCACAGGCGGATAGCGAGATGGAACAGACCGGGGGAAACAGGATTCGCAGTACCACCATTCTGGCGGTGCGCAAGGACGGCCACCTGGCTCTCGGCGGCGACGGCCAGGTAACCCTGGGCGACTCGGTGCTCAAGAGCGGAGCCACCAAGGTGCGCACGCTGCAGGAGGGCAAGGTGCTGGCCGGGTTCGCCGGCTCGGTGGCCGACGCCCTGACGCTGTTCGAGAAGTTCGAGGCCAAGCTCAAGGACCATCCGGCCAACCTTCCCCGCGCGGCGGTGGAACTGGCCAAGGAGTGGCGCACCGACCGCTACCTTCGCCGCCTCGAGGCCCAGCTGGCAGTCGCCGACCGCGACCACAGCTTTCTGATCAGCGGCACGGGCGACGTGATCGAGCCGGACGACGGGGTGATGTCGATCGGCAGCGGCAGCACGATGGCGCTGGCCGCCGCGCGCGCGCTGGTGGCCCACAGCAAGCTGGGCGCGGGCGGGATTGTCCGCTCGGCGCTGGAGATCACCGCTGATATCTGTATCTACACCAACAGGGAAATAACGGTACTGGAGCTTTAGGAGCGGAAGCGGGAAGATGGAAGAAGAAAAAATCGAAAAAGCGGGCGACGGGAAACCAGCCGACCGC
This sequence comes from Candidatus Glassbacteria bacterium, assembly GCA_019456185.1. Taxonomy (NCBI): domain Bacteria; phylum Candidatus Glassiibacteriota; species Candidatus Glassiibacteriota bacterium. The sequence goes on from VRUH01000022.1 coordinate 44,246, forward strand.
AGCACCGGGAGCCAGGACGAGGAATGTTTGATCGACCTCTCCACCGAACCCTCGCCGCGGCAGATTGTCGAGGAACTCGACCGTTATATTATCGGCCAGGACAAGGCCAAGAGGAGCGTGTCGATTGCCCTGCGCAACCGCTGGCGGCGGCAGAACGTGGGCGAGGAGATGCGCGAGGAGATACTGCCCAACAATATCGTGATGATCGGGCCGACCGGGGTGGGCAAGACCGAAATCGCCCGTCGCCTGGCCCGGCTGGCCGGTGCGCCGTTTATCAAGGTGGAGGCCAGCAAGTTCACCGAGGTCGGCTACGTGGGCCGCGATGTCGAGTCGATTATCCGCGAACTGGTGGAGCTGAGCGTTTCGATGGTCCGCGACGACCGCGAGGCGGGTGTGGAGGAAGAAGCCACCCGGACTGCCGAGGAGAAAATCCTGGACCTGCTCCTGCCGCCTGTCCCGGAGCGGAAGCGCAGTTCGCGCCTGGCCGATAAATCTCCGGTGAGCGAACAGCTTTATGAAGCTAAGGTGGAGGAAGTGATCGAGGAAGCGGAGGACGATGAGCCTCGCGAACGGCGGGAGAGGATCAGGGAAAAATTTCGCAAGAAACTCGAGGCCGGAAAGTTGGAGGACCGCAAGGTTGAAATCGAGTTCTCCACCCGGGGCCTGCCGATGATGGACATGTTCAACTTGCCGGGCATGGAGGAAATGGATGTCAACATCGGCGAGATGCTGGAGGTGATGGTGCCGCAGCGTAAGAAGAAGCGCGAGGTGACCGTTTCCGAGGCGCGCCGGATCCTGATCGGCGAGGAAATCCAGAAGCTGGTGGACATGGAGGACGTGATCGGCGAGGCGATCGACCGGGTGGAGGAATCGGGGATCGTGTTCCTCGACGAAATGGACAAGATTGCCGGACCCTCATCCAAGACCGGCCCGGATGTGAGCCGCGAGGGAGTCCAGCGCGACCTCCTGCCGATTGTCGAGGGCTCGAATGTCCCGACCAAGTACGGCCTGGTGCGCACCGACCATGTGCTGTTTATCGCCGCCGGGGCGTTTCACCAGACCAAGCCCACCGACCTGATCCCCGAGCTGCAGGGGCGGTTTCCGATCAGGGTCGAGCTGGAGGCCCTGAGCGAGGAGGAATTCTACCGGATTCTTACCGAGCCCAGAAACGCGCTGGTTAGCCAGTACGTGGAGCTGCTTCGCACCGAGGGCGCCACGGTGGAGTTCGACGACGGCGCCGTGCGCGAAGTGGCCCGGACAGCCTGGCTGCTGAACCAGAAGATGGTGAATATCGGGGCCCGCAGGCTGCACACGGTGATGTTCGCCCTGATGGAGGATCTGCTGTTTGAATTGCCCGAGCGCGAGGAGAAAAAGATATCGATCACCGCGGAGACCGTGCTCGAGCGGTTGGAGAAGCTTGTTCAGGACGAGGACCTGCGCAAGTACATCCTCTGATTAGAAACGATATTTTTTTATCTTCTAGTGCAGCGGAGACGAGGATTATGAAAAGGGACTTTGTTTCAATCGGCGATTTCAGTCCCACCGAACTGCGGGAGACAATCCGGCTGGCTGCGTGGCTGAAAAAAGTGCGGAAGACGCCGCAGGAGATCAGGCCGCTGGTGGGACGATCGATGGCGATGATATTCGAAAAACCGAGCCTGCGCACAAGAGTAACGTTCGAGCTGGCGATGGTGGAGTTGGGTGGCCACGCACTGGAGCTTCAGGCTTCCGGAGTCAAGCTGGGCGAGCGCGAGAGCGTACCGGATGTCGGGCACAACCTGGAGCGCTGGGTCGATATCGTCACCGCCAGGGTATTCCGCAACGAGACGGTCAGGATGCTGGCCGAGAGCATGCAGGTGCCGGTGATCAACGCTCTCTGCGACGAGGAACATCCCTGCCAGGCTGTGGCTGATATTCTTACCGTTGAGGAACTGTCCCGCGGAAAATTCCCCGGGGTCAGCCTGGCCTACGTGGGCGACGGTAACAATGTCTGCCACTCGCTGATGCTGATCGCGGCCGCGCTGGGACTCGATATGAGAGTTTCCACGCCCGAAGGCTACGAGCCGGACGAGCGGTTTATCAAGCGGGCTGGAGAACTGGCCGACCAGAGCGGGGGGGCGTTCAGCCTCCATCGCGATCCGTCCGAGGCGGTGGCGGGAGCGGAGTTTGTCTATACGGACGTCTGGGCGAGCATGGGGCAGGAGGAAGAAAGCGCAGCGCGTCGGGAAGTGTTTATCAGCCACCAGGTCAACGCTGAACTGCTGTCCAATGCGGCGGACACCTGTTATGTGCTGCATTGCCTGCCGGCCCACAGGGGTGAGGAAATCACGGATGAGGTTATCGACGGGCCGCGGGCGCGCGTGTTCGACCAGGCGGAGAACAGGCTGCACGCCCAGAAAGCGGTGATCCTCAGGCTGCTGGCGCCGGACATCGCCGGCAAGCTGACCGGAATGGAAATTGCGTGAGCGAGCTGAAAAAAACGCCGCTGTATGACCAGCACCTGGCTGTCGGCTCAAAAATAGTGCCGTTTGCCGGCTGGCGGCTGCCGGTGTCGGTGAGCGGAATAATCGAGGAGCACGAGGCTGTGCGCGGCGCGGCCGGAATGTTCGATGTATCGCACATGGGCCGCTTCCGCGTTTGCGGGCAGGGTGCCGCCGCCGCGCTGGATTACCTGACAACCGGCCGCTGCGCTGCGCTGGAGGACGGGAAGTTCCTGTACACGATGCTGCTCCGGGAGGATGGCGGTGTGATCGACGACCTGCTGGTGGGCCGCGAGCGCGACGGTGTCTATCTGGTGGTGGTCAACGCGGCGAACGCGGACAAGGATCTCGAGCACATGGAAGCAGGCTGCGGGGAACTGGGCGGCTGCAGCCTGGAGGATATCACCGGACAGTTCGCCCTGGTCGCTCTGCAGGGACCGGATTCGCGTCAGATATTGAAAAATCTGCTGTCCGACCGTGACGCCGGCCGTCTGGAACAGCTGGCCTACTACTGGATGGACCGCTACGAGCTGCTGGGCGAGGACACCCTAATCAGCCGCACCGGTTACACCGGCGAGCTCGGCTACGAGATTTTCGTCCGGGCCGAGAAGGCGGGCGATCTGTGGCGGGAACTGCTGGAATCCGGAGTCAAGCCCTGCGGCCTGGGCGCTCGCGACACCCTGCGCCTGGAGATGGGCTATGCGCTCTACGGCCACGAACTGGACAGCGAGCACACTCCGCTGGAGGCCGGCCTGGGCTGGACAGTCGATCTGAGCAAAGACGATTTTATCGGCAAGGCTGCCCTGGTGCAGCAGAAGGCGGAAGGGATCGGCACTCGTCTGCGCGGTCTGAAAACTTCGACGGCCAGGCAGATCCCGCGCCCGGGCTACGGGATTCGTCACAAAGGCAAACTAGTCGCAAATCTAGTGAGCGGCGGTCCGGCACCCAGCCTGGGAGCCGGGATCGGGACCGCTTTCCTGCCCGCCGAGCTGGCTGAACCCGGGACAAAGCTGGAGATGGAGCTGCGCAAGAATATGGTGGAGGTGGAGGTGGTCCGGCAGCCGTTTTACCGGCAGGGTACAGTCAAGGCTTGAGCTCCTGCGGGCTGTGCTTTCGTCAAGATTGTGACGAATTAGCTTGCCGCTCCTGCGCCCGTTTTTTGCTTGTGAGTGATGGCCGGAAGGCTGGAACAGCTTCATGGTGGTTTAAAGCGGAACGAAAAACAGCACCAGGCCGGGCCGGCACGGACTTTGCTTTGCGCCGCCGTCCCGGCCTCCCCATCCCTGGCGGTTTCGGCAAAGTCCGTGCCGGCCCGGTCTTTTTAGCTCACACGACGTCAGGCTGCTTTTAGAGGCTACCAGAGTTTCTCAGTCGTAAATCTCGAACATCACCGCTTCATCGTCCCAGAATACGTTGACATTATCCCGCGCCTCGACCAGCAGACGGTATGTGCCGGGCAGGAGTTCCGAGCTGTCGATCAGGAAGGATTCGGCCACCGGACCCTCGCCTGGAGGAGCCTCGCGGTCGAACAGGAAGCGAATCTCTGTGGCCTGCTTTTCGCCGCCGAAAGTCAGCATGCCGATCAGCGAGCCTGTTATCCGGCCCAGGATCCCGTTGCCGCCCTCGTAGCGGATCACATCGACATATTCCCGGAAACTGCGTTTGCGCTCCGGTCCGGTGGCGAGATTGTAGAATTCGAGATAGACCCTGATCCGTTCGCCTTGGCGGAAGCGGAAGGAGGGCCGCGGGATGAAGCGGATTCCCTGGCGTTCGTGGGCCGGGCTGGCCTCATCGGGCGGGTCCAGGCCCAGGACAATTGCGCTGAGTTGGAGGAACGTGGCATCGAACGGGGGCATATCCAACGTACCGCGGCCGTTCCAGGTCTCCTGGCCGGCGGCGAACTTGATTGCGTAGTTGGCCTTGCCGGTGGGGTAGTGCAGGTTGTGGACAGCCACCCAGCGGTTGTCCCGCTCGCCGGGAATACGGAAATACCCGCTCTGTCTGCGTTCGCGCTCCACCCAGAGGGTGTCGTAGGAGGCGGCCTCGGCCCCGGTGGGCACGGTGTTTTGTGGCAGGACTTCATCCTGGTAGATTTCTATCTCCATGCCATCCATGCCCGGCGCGGCGAACTGGGCGATATAGTATTCCATGCTCTCGTTGATATCCGGGTGGTTGAAGCGTTGTTTGGTCATCGTTTTCTGCATGTCGCCAAACCGGCCGACTCCCGTAAGCATGGCGGGAATCGAGTCCTGGATGTTCCAGAAACTGGCTACACCGGGTGTTTTTGAAACAGGCGGCCTGTAGATAAAATCACCCACAAGCGGCAGTTTTTCGAAAAAGAAAGGTACCCCGTCGTACCAAAAAACTTGCATCGAGTTCGTCATTTTCCAAAATATTTTACTTTCACTGTAGTTCATCTTAAAATTTTGATAAGGTACCTTACCATGCCAGTTTTCGGGTGGCCCCATGCGCACGAAAAGCAATCCGCGTTGATCCAGGCCAGCCGGGTGGCCTGGACCGAATGTGGTTTTCTCGGAATGGTATTCCCCAATGGTTCCCTGGAAGCCCAGCAGCCTGTTGGCATCCTCGCTGGTATTGAACAGGTTATGGGGCTGATTGAGGCGGAAATTGCGCTGGGCGAACGCCAGCCGGTAGTAATGCTCGGCCAGCCGGAGGTTGACCGGGTTGATCTTGATCGGATCGATATTGGCCTAGAAGAAGTGCAGGAATTTTTGCCGGGCGCCGTCCGCGACAGCCTGCTCGAACCTATCCTGGTCTTCCGGGGTGAATATGGTGGCCGCCTCGGTGATCAGCCTGTCGAATTGGCCGGTCTGGCCGGCCAGGTCCACCGCCTGCCAGTAGAGGCTCTGGAAAGCCAGGGTGTCGCCTGATTCCAGCCGGCAGCGGGACTTTAGCAAGAGCTGGTCCGGGTGGCTGAATTCCGGGTTGAGGTTCTCCAGCGCGGCCAGTTCGTCCAAAGCCGCCTGCGCGCTCTCCACCAGGTAACGGTCCCAGGCCAGGTCCAGGCGCCATGAGGCGCTGTCGGGGTGGGTGTCCAGGTAGGCGGCCAGCAGCTTATCAACTTTGCGGATTTCCTTGTCGGTACGGTCCATCACCACGTCCCGCCAGAGCCGGTAGGCATCGCGGTAGGTGAAATCTGTTTCCAGCAACCGGAACAGGGCGCGCTTGGCCACCCGGACGTCATCGGTGGTCGGCTCGAAATCGAGCATGATCATCGTCTTGGCGTAGAGAGCTTCCTTGCTTCCGGAGTCGACCGCCAGCGCTCGACGAATATAACCCATAGCTACGGAACGACGTTTACCAGGCACATGGCTGCACCAGGCAAGTCCGATATAGGCCGAGATTCTCAAGTCCCCGGATTCTGAACCCAATGCAAGTTTAAAATCCTCGGCGGCAAGGTCTTTCCGGTCAAGCTCCAGGCGCAGCCAGCCGCGTTCGAGCAGGGCGGCGTGGTCCTCGTTGTTGGCCCGCAGCTTGTTATCGAGGGCGGCCAGCGCTCCGGTTGTATCGCCGGCGGCAAGCAGGGCGCCTGTCTGTTCAGCGCAGGAGAGGGGGTGACTAGGGGTGGCCGGGGTAAAGTTGGCGCACAGTAAAAAAATTAATCCACTTAAAACCTGAATGCGTCCGCTCCTCAGCCGAGATCGCATGTTCCGTTCCTTGCCGATATGGACAAATCAGCCGTAAAGACACGAATTGATTGCACGGACTTGAACGGTAAAACGCTGTCTTGGGGGGCGATTAAGTATATAAAAAGATTGAATCGAAAGCAAGCAGGTATGGGATTCCAATAAATTTGACTGGAGTGTCGGGGCTACGGCGAGAACTGCTGGATCTCTTCCTGGACCTCCTTGGCGGACATGTAGTCTTCGTCGATCAGCGAGAATATTTTACGGAAGTAGAGGTCCATCAGCTTGATCTTGTTCGGGTCCTGGGTGGTGCTGATGTTGTACAAGTTCACCACCTCGCGCAGCAGGTAGCTGCCGCTGGTGATCGCTTTCAGGTCGGCGAACACGCGATCCGAGGGCCGTCCTGTTTCGGAAAGGAACATCAACTCGCTGGAAAGCTCGGTGAGCAGGCGCTTGAACTCGTCGCGCGAAAGCTGCTTGTAGTTTTTGCAGGGTGATTCGTAGCTTTTGTGATCGGGGAGTTCTATTTCCCGTTCTTTCTGGTTCATGAAATCGGCCACGTAGAGTCTGCTGTGTGCGTCCAGTACCAGGTGGGCCACCTCCAGCATCTCCGCGCGTTCCAGGTCGATTATATCGAAATCCAGCCCGTCTTCCGGCTGGTAGGCGACGCAGGCTTCGATGAAATCGCGGGCCGGCAGTGGAATCATCGTGGAGTAGAACTCGGGATGAGGCAGTTTGTGCCCGGTACGGCCTGTATCATCTTCTTCTCTACTGTCTTTCGCTGCAGCCTCGTCATCGTCCTCCGCTTTTTCACCCTTCAGCTCACGGCTGAACATCTGGCGGAAGCTTTCGATAATCTGCTGGCCGACCTCGTCCTCCTCGTCCTCGACCACCTCATCGATAATCCGCGAAATCCGCTTCGGGAAACTGTGCTTGATCTTTTCGATTTCCTCGAAATAGCGTCTGTAGAAGCGGGTAATCAACCGGGAGTGCTCGCGCGGTAGGTGCATCACCTGGACAATCAGCTCCAGCAGATCGAGTTCGCTGACGGCGCAGAACACGGCCAGCGCGTTCATCCCTCCGGCTTCCCCGCCGAAATCTCCGGGCTGTTTGAGGTCCATGAATATCACGGCCCGGCCCTGGATATGTTCCTGGTTACCCCGCAGGAAATGCACCTGGCTCGCCTTTTCTGAAATGATATGCCGGTTAAACGATCAAGATAATTAAAAGATACAGACAGGCTATCCGTCAAACAAGCAAAACTCGACTGACCCTTGACGGCGGATTGGCAAACTCCATCGAGCGGCTTTATATTTAGCCCGTAACTTGCGAACCAATGGAGCAAGTAATGGCAAGAAGAGGAAATAGTAAAAAACGTGGGAAAGCCGAGCCAGCCTCGTGGCAAATAGATGCCGCCGGGGTGTTGAAGGTTGTGTTCTACCTGGTTCTGCTGGCCGGTTCAACCCTGTGGTTCCCTGAAAATTTCTTCGACGGGTTCGAGACGCCCAAGCTGTTCGCGGTGGAACTGATCAGTTGCCTGGCACTGGCCGGCTGGGCCGGCTGGTTGCTGGTCGGGCGGCGAGACGCTGTGGACGCCTCCCTGCCGCGGCCCGCCCTGCCGCTGGTGGCTCTGTTTGTGCTGGGCGTTGTTTCGATTACCTGGAGCCTCAATCCCTGGCTGGCCGCCGAGCGAATGCTGCATTATTCCGTGCTGGCCGGGGCCATGTTTTATGCGTGGTATCTGTACCGTGGCAAAAAGATTCGCAATCTGTTGTTGTTCGTGGCGGCAGTGGGTTCGGTGCTGGCCGGCTGGGGCCTGCTGCTGGATGCAGTGGAGCCGCTCAGGGAGCTTGTTTATCCGCATTTCAAGGAGGTCTGGGGCGGCGGGAAGGTTATCGACAACTACCGCCCGCTGACATCCAACCAGGGCAACCCCAATTTCCTGTTTCACCTGCTGGTGCTGACTGTCCCGTTGACTCTGGGTGCGCTGATCGAGTCGCTGACACGCAGGCGGGCCGGTCTGCCGGCGGCGATTCTGCTGGGTGGCGGACTGCTGCTGCAACTGGCCTGCTTTACCTATGCGGCGAACCGGTCCGGCCTGGTGGCGACAGCAGGTGCAACCGCTCTGTTCTTCTTGCTGCTGGTCCTGTTCCGTCGGCGGACAATAGTTATTACGGCTAAGCAGTACTGGAAACACGCGCTGCTCGCACTCGTCCTGCTGATACTTGCCGGTGGGGTGTATGTCCGTTTCACGGATACGGGTTCCCGCTGGGGCGGTAAAGCGGCAACCGTTCTCTCCGGCGGCTGGCAGAACTGGCAGCGGAGGTTCGCCAGCCTGCGGAGCACGGAGAATATCGATGTTTATTCGCGCGTTGTATTTCTTGAAACCGATGCGGCGATGGTGGCTGATGATCCATTGCTTGGTAAGGGTGTTGGCCAGTTCGTGACAGAGTTTCCGCGGTATAAAACAGCCAGACATTGGGAGAAATTCAGCCTGCGGCCTCCCGATATAACCATGTGGTCGCTGATTCCCGAGCAGGCTCACAATGAGTATCTTCAGGTCCTGGTGGAGTTAGGAGGGCTGGGTTTTGTGCTGTTTGCCGCCTTCTGGATCATGCTGGGATGGAGTACTCTCAAGTCTCTGCGCGACCCGAGTGAAAACCGGACATTCTACCTGATACTTGGCGCGGCAGCCGGTCTGGCGGGAGTACTGGCCAACAGCATGCTTACTTTCCCGTTGCAGACTGTTACCAGTGGCCTGATGGTCTGGACCACGGCCGGACTCCTGATGGCGTCCTGCTGTGGAGGAGATGGTGCCTGCGGAGTGGTAGAGATCAAGATTGCCACTCGAAAAGCGATTGTTAAAACAATACTTATCGTGCTGCTGCTGTTAGCTGTTTTAGGCTCCTGGGGCGCTGTCCGGATTTTGAGGGCGGAAAACAAGTTCTCCATGGCGCTCAGGCAGCACGCCCTCGATCTCGGATTCAGTCTGCGCACCAACGGCGAGGCAGCGGAGATGTTACCATACCGCTTCGAGATGCAGTTCGTCCAGGGTTGGCTGGGATTCCTGGCCCACGACACGACCACTGCCCGGATTTATTTTGAGCGAAGTATCGATGCCGCGCCGTATTTTCCGCCCCCCTACCGCCATCTGGCTGAGTACTGTTTCCGGCAGGGGGACTATAAGTGCGCCGAGCAGTACATGGTTCGCTACGGAGAACTTTATCCACCCGGTATCGATGGAAACTACCATACGATGATCGGGTTGATCAGCCTGAGCGATTCCACCCGCGACAGGTTCGGCGAGGCATCTTATCACCTCCAGGCCGCGGGCAGCCTTCAGGTCGGCTTGATCCTGGCCGAGAAGTTTCTGTGGGAGCGCCGCCAGCCTGATTCAACCCTGGCTGTCCTCCAGCCGCACCGTGAGCGGATCAGCAGGCGGCATGGCGAATATGCCCGTACCTACTTTCTTTCCGCCGCGGCAGAGTTGGCCAGGGGTGACAGTGCGGCCGCTCTGGCCAGGCTCGATACTTTGCTGAACGTCAGAGTTCAACCGGAGGGCCGCTACGCTGATGACGCCCGCCAGCTGCGCCAGAGGCTCCAAAATCAGTGACCGGTGGACAGCCCTGCTGCTGGTCTGGATCCTGGTCCCTTCGGCATCTTTCGCCGGCCGGTTCGCCGATTCGGTCGCGGGCGCTGTCTCGGACGGGTTCTCGCATCTCTCCATATCCGCTTCCGAGGTTATCCCGGTAATTTCCAGCCAGCGCAATGCCGCCTCGCCGGGCGCGGAACTTGCCCGGCTGGACCTTGAATCTTTTGCCCGCGAAATTTCCACTGTCTGCGAATACTGCGCAACCGCTGAGGGCATACGGGAGTTTTTGCGGCTGCCCCAACTTGAGGATTCGGCTCGGATATCACCCGGACCGTTGGAGTCCAGCCTGGCTGCCGCAGCCGATTCTCTGGACCGGTATCTCCCACGCGCCGGCCGGGCGCTGGCCTTTTTAGCGGCCGCGAGTCAGGAATTGCGCTCGGCGTTTGTCCTGCTCAGCCCGGCGGAGAAATCCCGACTGCGCGGGCTGGTTAGCGGGTTCGAGTTCTGGCGCGACGAGTGGCCTGATTACCCTGTGGAGCGGATGGTCGAGCTGGCGGAACGGGTCGACCTGCGGCGGCTGGAAACCGCTGCCGCGCTGCTGGCATCCGCGGCCGGCGAGCTGACCGAAGGTAATGGATCGGGACCCGACTGGCCCGCGAAGCCTGTTGTATTCGAGACACTCTGGGGTGAGATCATTGTCGGGACAACGGGCCGGGATTCCTACCGCGGCCGGCCGATGCTGATTGTCGATCCGGGCGGCGATGACAGCTACGAGATTTCTTCCGGGCAGTGGCCGTCCGTGCGGATGATCGTGGATCTGGGCGGCGACGACCACTACTCGGCCCCCGGCGGCCAGGCCCTCGGCGGCGCGGTCATGGGCCTGTGCTGGCTCGAGGACCTGGGCGGCGACGATTCCTATCAAGCAGGGCCGTTCTCGCTCGGCTGCGGAGCGCTTGGCGTGGGCGTGCTGGTGGACCGGCAGGGAGATGACAGTTACGCTGGCGCGTATCTCTGTCAGGGTGCATCGTTCTTCGGAACCGGTGCGCTGGTGGACCGCAGCGGCGACGATGAATACCGCGCGGATTTCGGCGCCCAGGGAGCCGGTTTTGCAGCCGGCAGCGGCCTGCTGGCCGATCTGGAGGGTGACGATACCTATTCGGCCGGAGGACGCTACCGGGACTACCGGGCGGACGGAGCGACCAAGAGTTTCGCCCAGGGCTGCGCAGCCGGGCTCAGACCGCTGGCTTCGGGCGGGCGCGCCATGCTCTATGACCGGGCAGGCGAGGACAGGTTCGAAATCAGTTACCTGGGTCAGGGAGCAGGCTATTGGGGCGGGTTCGGTCTGCTGATCAGCGGCGGCGGGGAAGACGTCTATCTGGCGGAGCGCTACGCCCAGGGCTGCGGACTGCACATGGCCGCGGGGGCGCTGGCGGACCTGGGCGGCGATGATTCTTACGCACTGGAAGGCGTGGGTCAGGGAGCAGGCGAGGACCGCGCCTGGGGGTTCTTGCTGGAAGCCGCCGGGAACGACAGCTACAGCAGCGTGCGGTTCTCCCGCGGCGCGGGAGGGACCGGCGGGGCCGGGCTGCTGCTGGAACTCTCTGGTGACGACACTTATCCCGCCGCCGGGCAGGTAACCGGCGGAGCGGGCAGCAGGACCTGGGAACTGCCGGGACTGGGGTTCCTGTTGGAGATGGGCGGAGACGACACCTGCGGAGACGTCCGCGCTGACGGTCAATCCAAGGAAAACGGCACCTGGGGGGTCAGGCTTGATCTGCCGCTGGACAATTAGCTTCCTCTACTTCTTCGGGCTGCTTTGCTGCACCACAGCGCGGGCGGAAATCCTGCCGCTGGTGGAGCGGGCCGCGCGTCCGGAGGTGATGTTCGGCGCACCGGCCGCTTTCGACAGCCTGCTGAGGCGGATTTCAGCCGGGGGTGCAGGTTCGGCGAGTGAATTGCTGGAGTTGGCCGATACACCCTGGGCCTGGCGGTTCGAGGTGGTGCGACAGGGCCTGGAGCGAATCGGCGAGCCTGCCCGGATGGCTGTCCTGCATAGGCTGGATGAAAAGGGCCGCACGGAGAGCGAAACCGCCCGTCTGCTGGTGTTATTCGAAAAGCTGGGGCAGGTTGGCGACGAATCCTGTCTGGCCGCGTATCTGCGGGGAGAGTCCCGCGCGGTGACTGTTCCCGCCCTGCGTTGCCTGGCTGCGTTCGGAGAGCCGGAAAAATCGCTCGAACTGGTTCAGCCGCTGCTGGGCGACGAAGACCCGCATGTCCGGCTGGCCGCTGTCTGGACGGTTGGTGAGCTGATCCGGCGGCAACCGCCGGCAGGAAAAAAGGCCGAACGGTTGATAGAATCCGTCCGGCCCCTGCTGGATGATCCGGTATTGCAAATCAGGCTGACCGCCGCCGGATGCCTGCAAGTGCACGGTTCGACACCTGCCCCGTCGCTCCTGCGGCGGCAATGATTATTTGCTCAACTCCTCTTTCAACAGCTCGTTGACCACCTGCGGGTTGGCCTTGCCGCGGGTGGCTTTCATCACCCGGCCCACGAAAAAGCCGAATACTTTATCCTTTCCCGATTTGTACTGCTCTACCTGTAGCTGGTTGTCTGCAATTACTTTATCCACGATACTCCGCAATTCGCCCTCGTCCGAGATTTGCACCAGCCCCCCGGCTTCCACTATTTCATCGGCTGATTTACCGCTGGACACCATCTCCTCGAACACCTGCTTGGCGATCTTGCCGCTGATCGTGCCTTTTTCAACCAGCGCGAACATCCCGGCCAAAGCTTGCGGGGCCACGCCCACCTCGTCGATCCCGATATTGCGCTCGGCCATCACGGCCATCACCTCGGCCATGATCCAGTTGCCGACCTTCTTCGGCTCCGTGCCCGGCGACAGCTCGACAGTCCGCTCGAAATAATCGGCCACCTCTTTCTGGGCGGTCAGTACCTCGGCGTCGTAAGCAGGCAGGCCATACTGCTCGCCGAATCGTTTTTCGCGTTGGCCGGGTAACTCGGGCAGGCTGTCGCGGAGCTGGTCGATCCACTCCTGCTCGATCACCAGCGGCAGCAGATCGGGGTCGGGGAAGTAGCGGTAGTCGGTGGCTTCCTCCTTGGAGCGCATCGAACGCACGTTCTGACGGTCGGCGTCCCAGAGCAGGGTTTCCTGCACGATCCGGCCGCCGGACTCCAGCACGCTTATCTGCCGCTCGACCTCGTAGCCAATCGCCTTTTCCACGCCGCGGAAACTGTTGAGGTTTTTCACCTCCGTGCGCGTGCCGAGTTCCTTCCGGCCCAGCGGACGCACGCTGATATTGGCGTCGCAGCGCAGGCTGCCCTCCTCCATGTTCCCGTCGCAGACCCCCAGGTAGAGCAGTACCTGGCGCAGGCGGTGAAGGTAGCCGTAGGCTTCCCCGGGAGTGCGGATATCCGGTTCGCTGACGATCTCGATCAACGGGGTGCCGCAGCGGTTGAGATCGACCGCGGTGCCCGAGGTGCTGATTGTGTGGTTGCTCTTGCCCGCGTCCTCCTCCATGTGGATCCGGGTCAGCCGGATTTCCCGCTCGCTGCCGTCCTCCAGCCGGGCGGTTACCGAGCCGCCGCTGCTGAACGGTTTCTCGTACTGGCTGATCTGGTAGCCCTTGGGCAGGTCGGGGTAGAAATAATTCTTGCGGGCGAATATCGAGTTCCCGTGGATCGTGCAGCCGAATGCCAGCGCCGTGCGGACAGCCATCTCCACGGCCTCGCGGTTGAGCACGGGCAGGGCGCCGGGCAGGCCCAGGCACACCGGACAGGTATGGCTGTTGGGCTCATCGCCGAAATGGGTGCTGCAGCGGCAGAATGTCTTGGTTCTGGTCTTGAGCTGGGCGTGGACCTCCAGGCCCACCACCGCTTCCCATTGACGGTCGCTCATTGGCAACCCCTTTCCAGGCTGGCCGCCACCCTGAGCACGGTCTCCTCGTCGAAATGACGGCCGATCACCTGCGCGCCCACCGGCAGCCCGTCCACCGTGCCCGCGGGAACGCTGACCGCAGGCACTCCGGCCAGGTTGATCGTCACCGTGAAAATGTCCTGGAGGTACATGCTCACCGGATCGTCCACCAGCTCGCCGATCCTGAACGCGGGGGTGGGCGTGGTGGGAGTCAGCAGGACGTCCACCTTTTTGAACGCCTCGGTAAAATCACGCGTGATCAGGGTGCGCACTCTCTGTCCCTTGAGGTAGTAGGCGTCGTAGTATCCCGAGCTGAGCACGTAGGTGCCGAGCATGATCCGCCGCTTGACCTCGGGGCCGAACCCCTCGGAGCGGCTGTTGCGGTACATCTCCAGCAGCTCGCCTGTTTTCTCGCTGCGGTGCCCGTAGCGGACCCCGTCGAAGCGGGCCAGGTTGGCGCTGGCCTCGGCGGTGGCGACAATATAATAAGCGGCGATAGCGTGTTCGGTGTGCGGCAGGCTGAGATCGACAATCTCCGCTCCGCCGGCTTTGAGCTGTTCCACCCCGGCCATCACTTTTTCCCGCACGCTCTCCTGGAGACCGTCGGGGAAATACTCTCCGGGCAGACCGACCTTGAGATTTTTTACACCTTTACCCAAAGATGCGCTGAAATCGGGCACCGGTTCATCGGCGCTGGTGGAGTCGCGGTCGTCGTGGCCGGCGATCACCTGTAGCAGCATGGCGGCGTCCTCGACCGTGCGGGCCAGCGGTCCGATCTGGTCCAGGCTGCTGCCGTAGGCTACCAGCCCGTAGCGGGATACCCGGCCGTAGGTGGGCTTGAGACCCACCACTCCGCAGAAGGCGGCGGGCTGACGGATCGAGCCGCCGGTGTCGCTGCCCAGGGCGAAGGGAGTGAGGTTCAGCGCCACCGCGGTAGCGCTGCCGCCCGAGCTGCCGCCGGGAACGCGGTCGGGCTCCACCGGGCCCTTGACCGGTCCGAAGGCGCTGTTTTCGTTGGAGGAACCCATCGCGAACTCATCCATGTTGGCCTTGCCCAGTACGATCATCCCGGCCTGGCGAAGGCGCTCGACCACGTGGGCGTCGTAGG
>VRUH01000023.1:0-11269 GCA_019456185.1 Candidatus Glassbacteria bacterium
CAACGGGATCTGCCATCAGGTGCACCTCGAGCGGTTCAGCTCGCCGGGCAAGGTCCTGCTCGGCTCCGACAGCCACACTCCCACCTGCGGCGGGGCGGGCATGCTCGCTATCGGCGCGGGCGGGCTGGATATCGCCGTGGCGATGGCCGGCGGGGCGTTCCATCTCAAGTGCCCGGTCGTGGTCGGTGTCAGGCTGGAGGGCAAACTCACCGGCTGGGCCAGCGCCAAGGACGTGATCCTCGAGGTACTGCGCAGAAGGACTGTCAAGGGCGGTGTCGGGAAAATCTTCTGTTACCACGGCCCCGGCGTGGAAAACCTGGACGTGACCCGGCGGGCGACGATTACCAACATGGGCGCCGAGCTGGGTGCGACCACCAGTATTTTCCCTTCGGACCACCTTACAAAAGCGTTCCTGGAACTCCAGCAGCGCGGCGGCACCTGGAGCGAACTGCTGCCCGATGGCGACGCGCAGTACGACGATCTGGAAGTGATCAACCTGAGCGAACTCGAGCCGCTGGTGGCGATGCCCCATTCGCCGGACGCAGTGGTGCCCCTGGCCGAAGTGGCCGGGACCAAAATCCAGCAGGTCTGTGTCGGCAGCTGCACCAACAGCAGCTACCACGACCTGATGGTGACCGCCGCAATAGTCAAGGACAAGAAAAGCCACCCGGATGTCAGTTTCGCGGTCACTCCCGGCAGCCGCCAGGTGTTCGAGATGATCGCCACCAGCGGGGGACTCAAAGAGCTGATCGGCGCTGGCGCCAGGATTCTCGAAAGCGCCTGCGGACCATGTATCGGCATGGGCCAGGTGCCATCCACCGGCAGCCTCAGCGTGCGCTCGTTCAACCGGAATTTCAAGGGCCGCTGCGGCAGCACCGAGGCCGGCGTGATCCTGACCAGCCCCGAAATCTGCGCCCTGGCAGCGCTCGAGGGCGAATTGCCCGATGTCTCCAGGCACGGCGATCCTCCCTCGGTGGCGCCCGCCACTGAAATCATTATCGATGACGGGATGATTGTCCCGCCGGCCCCGGAGGGTGAGGAAGTGGAGGTTGTCCGCGGCCCGAATATCAAACCCTGCCCGGTTAATGAAGAGTTGCAAGATAAAATATCCGGACCGGTCCTGCTCAAAACCGGCGACAATATCACCACCGACGATATCATGCCGGCCGGAACCAAGGTGCTGCCCCTGCGCTCCAATATCCCGCGCATCAGCGAGCACGTGTTCAGCCAGCTCGACCCCACTTTTCCCGCCCGCGCACGGGAACTCGGCGGCGGCATTGTGGTGGGCGGCAACAACTACGGCCAGGGTTCCAGCCGCGAGCACGCGGCTATCGCCCCGATGTACCTCGGGCTGCGCGCGGTGGTGGTCAAGAGTTTCGCCCGCATCCACCGCTCGAACCTGATCAACTTCGGGATCCTGCCGGTTGAGTTCGCCGACGAGGCCGACTACGACAAGATCGACCAGGGCGACGAGCTGGAAATAGGTGGTGTGCACGATGCGGTGCAGGGCGGCACGGCGGAAGTGCCCATTACCAATAAAACGAAGGGTTCGGGTTTCAAGGGCCGGGTGGAACTGAGCACCTACGAACGCGAGGTGATCCTGGCCGGCGGACTGCTCCCCTTTACCAGGAAACAAGCCTGAGAGGTCAGCTGTGGATTACCGTATCGAGAAGGACTCGATTGGTGAGGTCAAAGTTCCGGCCGATAAGTATTACGGCGCCCAGACCCAGCGCGCGGTGGACAATTTCAGCATTTCCGGCCGTACGCTCCCTCCGGAAATGGTCTGGGCGGCGGCCACGATCAAGAAAGCAGCCGCGATTGTCCATGGTGAACTGGGCCTGATCGACAAGGAAGTGGCCGGGGCGATCAGCTCCGCCGCCGACCGGGTTATCGTCGGGGAACTCCGCGACAATTTCGTGGTCGATATCTACCAGGCCGGCGCCGGAACCAGTTTCCACATGAATGTCAACGAGGTGATCGCCAACCTGGCCGAGGAATCCCTGGGCGGCGAGCGCGGAAAGTACGAGCGTGTCAGCCCCAACGACCATGTCAACATGGGCCAGAGCACCAACGACGTTGTCCCGACCACGATCCGGCTGGCCTGCCTGCGGGTCAGCCGGGAACTGATCCCGGCGGTCAATGAACTGGCCGCCGCGTTCGCCGGCAGGGCAGAGAAATTCAAGGACGTTGTCACCACCGGCCGCACGCACCTCCAGGACGCCGTGCCGATCAAGCTCGGCCAGGAGTTCGGCGGCTGGGCCCGGACTCTCAGGAAACAGGCCGGAGGGATGACTGCCTCGTTCAACCGCGCCGGAGTGCTGGGCCTGGGCGGCAGCGCGGCCGGCACGGGGCTCAACGCCCATCCCGAGTACCAGCAGCGGGTGGTCGGCTTGCTGCGCCAGCTCACCGGTTTCGACCTCTCGGCCGACGTGGACCTGTTCGCCGCGATGAGCAGCATGGACGTGTTCGTCGATATCGCCGCCAGGATGAAAGGCCTAGCCACGGAGCTGCTGAGGATTTCCAACGACCTGCGCCTGCTCTCCAGCGGACCGACGAGCGGAATCGCCGAGATCAAACTGCCCGAGTTGCAGCCCGGCAGCTCGATCATGCCCGGCAAAGTCAACCCGGTGATCCCGGAGATGACCGCGATGGTCGCCTTCCAGGTAATCGGCTACGAGACCACTGTCAGCTACGCGGCCCAGGCCGGGCAGCTGCAGCTCAACGTGATGATGCCGGTGATCGGCTACAGCGTCCTGGAGTCCGCCAGGATCCTGACCAACTGCGCCCGTCACCTTAACGAAAAATGCGTGGCCGGGATCGAGGCCGACCGGGAGCGCTGCCGGATCTATTTCGAGACCAGCCTCGGAACGGCCACCGTGCTCAACCCGGTGATCGGCTACCTCAAGACGGCCGAGGTGGTCAAGGAGTCGCTGAAAACCGGGCGCTCGCTGAAAGAAATTATCATCGAGCGTGGCATCCTGACCGAAGAAGAGCTCAAGAAAGCGCTGGACCCGGACCGGATTACTGTCCCGGGAATTTTGAAAAAAGAGGATTGATTCCAAAAAGATTACAACCCCCTGTCTCCCCCTTTGCTAAGGGGGACTTAAAGCGTTGCCTTTCCTGATTCAGCCGGCTTTGCTTTAAATTGATGGGCCGGGCACGTGAAATTCCCCCTTAGAAAAGGGGAGTGGCCCCGATAAATCGGCGGCGGGGGCGAGTTCGCCGCCCTGATGGCCGCCCTGGGACCGCTCGGGAAAAACTGACGCCTTTGAGACCTGGAACAGAAACAGCAAAAAAAGCTGGCGCGTCTCTTGACAGACTGTTAAGTATGAGCCTTGATTTCCATAAGAAAAAAATGCATGCCCAAGCCGCGGTTAAATTTGCGGCCGCCGTTACTGAATATCCTTTCTCTGTTTCTTTCTGAATGCCATGTCGCACGGAGGTAGCCGATGGCGCTGATCGAAGATATCCGCAACGCGCTGATAGTGGGCAACGCGCCCCTGGTAAGTGAACTGACGCAGAAAGCTGTCGACGAGGGGACCGCGGTCCTGGAGATTCTCAACGACGGCCTGGTGGCCGGGATGGATATCGTCGCAGCCAAGTGGAAGGCCGGTGAATACTATATCCCCAACGTGCTGATCGCCGCCCGGGCGATGAAGCAGGGAATGGGCATTATCAAACCCAAGCTGCTCGAGGGCGACTACAAGGCCAAGGCGATCGCTGTGGCCGGCACGGTCAAGGGCGACCTCCACGATATCGGCAAGAACCTGGTGGTGATGATGATGGAAGGCGCGGGGTTCGAGGTGATCGACCTCGGCACCGACGTGTCGCCGGAGAAATTTATCGAAACCGCCAAGGAGAAAGATGCCGACCTGATCATGATGTCGGCCCTGCTGACCACCACGATGATGTCGATGAAAGACGTCGTGGCCGCGCTCAGGGATTCGGATATCGCCGGCAAGGTGAAAACCATGATCGGCGGCGCACCGATCACGGAGAAGTTCGCCGAGGAAATCGGCGCCGACGGGTATGCGGCCGACGGCAGCAGCGCGGTGGAAAAAGCCAAGAAGCTGCTCGGGATCGCCGCCTGAGGCGCTCCTCGAACCGCTCGGCCAACGAACCGGTATGCGATGCCGGGCTGCTCCACGCGGGCGGCCCGGCATTTTACCAACTCCGGGAGCGCTCCTTCTCCACCACCGGCGCCACTCCCGGTTTCAATCTTCCGGCCCACAGCCGCCGGAGGACAGCTCATCATGACAAAACCTGACAAGCTGATAATCACCTTCCTCCCCGCGGGCGAAACTGTCGCTGCCGACCCCGAACGCAGCCTGCTCGATCTCGCCCGGGACATGCGCCTGGGCCTGGACTCCCCCTGCGCGGGCCGGGGTGTCTGCGGACGCTGCGCCGTGCGGATCGACAACGGCGAGCGCACGCCGGTATCTCCAGAGGAACGCCGCCATCTGTCCCCCGCCCGGCTCGATTCCGGCTGGCGCCTGGCCTGCCGTCAGCGGGCCGACCGCAGCCTCACGGTTCATCTGGATCAGATATCTGCCTTCGACGGACAGGCGAAAGTGGACCTGGCCGGACTGGAGCGAGTTGACGCCTCTCCCTCGGGAGTACCGCGTAAAGTGCTATTTTCTCCCCGCGCAGCCACGCTGGACAATCTGGATGCGGCCCTGCGCCAGGCCCTGCGCTCCGTCCTCCCGCCGGGCGCCGTTACCCCTGTCGATGCCGCGGTGATGCGGGAATTCGCCGGGCTGGTGACCGGCGGCGAGAAATCGATCACCCTGATCGCGGACGGCGGCTGCCTGACCGGCTGCGAGCCCGGCGACACGACCGCTGAAATTTTCGGTGCGGCGGTGGATATCGGCACCACCACCGTTGCGCTCTACCTGGTGGACCTCTCAACCGGCCGGACGGTGGCGACTGTAGCCTGCGCCAACAGCCAGGCGCCCTACGGCGCTGACGTGATGAGCCGGATCTGCCATTGCCACGACAGCGAAGGCGGACTGGACCGGCTTTCAGGGCTGGTTCGCGAGGACCTGGCCGGCCTGGCCGACGAGGCCTGCCACCAGGCCGGGACATCACCGGAACGACTTTACCGCTGGACGCTGGTGGGCAACAGCACGATGCACCATCTCTTTTTCGGTATCGACCCGCTGCCGCTCGGACGCTCGCCGTTCCTGCCGGCTGTCAACGGGCCGACTTCGTTCAGGCCCGCGGATTACGAACTTCCCTCCTCGAAGTTCGCAACGGCAAAATACCTGCCGATCGTGGCCGGGCATGTCGGCGCGGACACTGTCGGGATGGCGCTGGCCGCCGGACTGGACAAGGCCGATACCCTTACCCTGGCTATCGACATGGGCACCAATGGGGAGATCGTGCTGGCCGACGAGCACGGGCGGATGATCTGTGCATCCACCGCCGCCGGTCCGGCGTTCGAGGGCGTGAAGATCATGCACGGCATGCGGGCCGAGCCCGGCGCTATCGACAAGTTCTGGCTGGAGCCGGACGGAACTCCCGGCTGGCATGCAATCGGAGATGAAGCCGCTGCGCGTGGCATCTGCGGCTCGGGTCTGATGGATATCGCCGCCGAACTGCTTCGCGCCGGAGTGATAGACACCAGCGGCCGGATGCTCCCGCCGGAGCAGCTGAGCGGTCATTCAATGGAGAAGCTGCCGGACCGGATTGAGCCGGGTCCCCACAACCAGCGCCAGTTTGCGATTGCGGGCGATGGAGACAATAAGGTTGCGTTGATCCAGGCCGACATTCGCGAGCTGCAGCTTGCCTGCGGGGCGATCGCCAGCGGGGTCAGGATCCTCCTTCGCAGGCTGGGCCGCAGTCCCGAACAGATCGGACGGGTGCTGCTGGCCGGCGCATTCGGGAATTATATGAACCCGGCCAGCGCTCTGGCGGTAGGCATGGTGCGTGACGTGGACCTGGAGATTGTCGAACCGATCGGTAACGCCGCCGGTATTGGCGCGCGGATGGCCCTGATCGACAACTCCCAGTTCGAGCACGCCTGCCGGATCGCCGGGACGCTGGAATTTGTCGAACTGGGAGCCGAGCCGGACTGGAACGACCAGTTCACCGACTCGATGTTCCTGCCGGAACCGGAAAAAACATCGAAACAGTAACCCGACAGCAAAAGACCACAGGAGAAAAAATGCTGATTATCGGTGAGCGGATCAACTCCAGCCGTAAGCGGATCACACCGGCGGTGGAAAACAGGGATGAGCAGTTCATTATCAACGAGGCGGGGATGCAGTTCGAAGCCGGCGCTGACTATGTGGATGTCAACGCGGGCACGTTCGGGCCGGACAAGGAGCCGGAACTGCTGTGCTGGCTGGTACAGACTGTCCAGGGCGCGCACGATTGCCGCCTGAGCCTGGACAGCCCCAATCCCGCTGCAATCGAACCGGCCCTGAAGCTGCACAAGGGCAAGGCGATGATCAACTCGATCTCCCTGGAAAAAGCCCGCTACGACAGCCTGATGCCGCTGGTGCGCGACCATGGCGCCGACGTGATCGCGATGTGCGCCGACGACGAGCACGGCATGCCCACCGACCTGGAAACCAAGCTGCTGGTAGCAGGCCGTCTGGTGGAAAAACTCACCGGCGACGGGATTCCGCTGGAGAATATCTTTGTCGATCCGCTGGTTTTTCCGATTGCCACTGACAGTTCCTACGGCAACGTGGTGCTGGGCGCAATCGAGCAGATCATGGCGAAATTCCCCGGCGTGCACACGATGGTGGGCTTGAGTAACGTGAGCCACGGCCTGCCGTTCCGCTTCCAGATCAACCAGATGTTCCTGGTGCTGGCCATGGGCCGCGGGCTGGACGGAGCGATACTCGATCCCACCGACAAGCGCCTGATGGCCGACCTGCTGACAGCCCAGGCCCTGCTTGGCCGCGACGAGTTCTGCATGAACTATCTCCAGGCTCACCAGGGCGGCAAACTGGACCTGGACTGAGCCGGACAGGTGATAAGATAGATCTAACGAGTTTTTCGGATTTTCCCATCTGTCCCACCAGGAAACCGGAGTACCGGCCATGCCCCACGACCTGTTCAGCCCTCCCCCGGCGGTGCCCAACGAGCTTGACCTGCTCCGCAGCGCTCTCGACAACCGGATCCCCGCCAAAAGCGACGGTCACAACCTGTTGATCGCCACCTGGAATATCTGCGCGTTCGGCAACCTGACCAAGAACTGGACCGACGAAGCAGACAACAGCCCCAAGCGCAACTTCCGCTGGCTGTATTTCATCACCGAGATCGTCCGGCGCTTCGATGTAGTCGCCGTGCAGGAGGTGAAAAACAACCTGCGCGCTATCCGCTACATGATGAAGCTGCTGGGGCCGCAGTGGGGCTTCCTGCTCACCGATGTGACCCTGGGCGACAAGGGCAACGGCGAGCGGCTGGCGTTCGTGTTCGACACCACGCGGGTGCGGCCCTCGGGGCTGGCCGCCGAGATCGTGATCCCGGCCGGCGACCCCGACTACCTGCCGGCCAACCTGTTCCAGCGCCAGTTCGTCCGCACGCCCTACGCGGCCAGTTTCAGCGCCGGCGGGCGGACTTTCATCCTGGTGACGCTGCATGTGAACTACGGCGACGACAAGAGCGACCGGATTGACGAGCTGCGGGCGATTGCCAACTGGATAAGCCGCTGGGCGGAGAACAGCTACCGGTTCGACCATAATTTGATCGTGCTGGGTGATTTCAATATCGACCGGATGGGCGATGAGCTGTACGAGGAGTTTATCGCCCGGGGGCTGACAGTCCCGGACTCGCTGCTGGACCAGCCCCGTACGATTTTCCACCACCGCGACAAGCCGGAGAGTTTTACTTTCTACGACCAGATAGCCTGGTTCACCGGCGCCCACGAGGCGCGGCTGAGCCTGGATTACCGGGGCGGGGGCAATTTCGATTTCAAGCACGATTTCGTCAGGCACGTGCAGCATATCTCGAACGTGGGGCTCAAGTTCCGGATGTCGGACCACTACCCGCTGTGGGTGGAGTTTGGGGTTTGAATATCGTTTAATTAATACCAACCAACTCGCAACTCATTCTGGGAGCAAGAATGACCTTCAAAAATGGATATGAAATTAACCTCTTCGTTTTCTCATCTAAAAATTTAACCAATATTTGGGCTGGCATTGGGGCAAAGTTATGGGCCGTTTCCCAAAGAAAGGGAGGATATAAGCAAGCAATTATTACTAATTCAAAAAATATGAAAGTGGGGTCGTTGGGGTTACTTTATTGTTCTGCTAGAAAAGCCTTTACTACTCCTTTTTTAGTTACATCAAGGCCTGATTGTGAAAAGATTGTCAGTGATATTTGGCCTGAAAAATGGATTCTTCCTTTTGGCATTTATCCCCTTGGCTCTCCTAACAAAGTTTTCACCACTACAGAAGCATATGATAAATTATCCCTTTTAAAAAACGTGGGGAATATTAGCCACAAAATTCATTTTCAACCAACAACCGTTTTTCAACCAACCAAGATTACAGAAACAGATTGGTCAATCATATTTAATTCTTTATTTTGTGAATAATTTGAATAATTATGGACACACCCCGTCCCCGGCTCGCCGGGGACACCCCTCTCGAGAGGGGATTTATTACTGCTCTCCCAAACAAAAACTCAAAATCCGGGTAACCAAAGTTTTTACTCCCCTCTAACAAGAGGGGACACAGGGGTGTGTAAAACCGGGCGGACACATGGGTCCGCCCCTACGACCTCTCTGAAACTCGGATTGCCTGATCTAGGGGCGCACCCGCGTGTGCGCCCGCCTTTCCACGCAGGAATTCTACAAAACTAATCCCCCTCGGTCCCCCTTTTTCAAAGGGGGAGGCGCTCTTAATAATCCTTTTGCAAAGAAAAAGGCGCTTCTACCCCCCTTCAGCAAAGGGGGGCCAGGGGGGATTCGGTTTTTCTTTGCGGCATTTCATGACACACCCCGTCCGCTGCGCGGACACCCCTCTCAAGAGGGGACTTACATATAATGCCGTATTCACTTCCCGCCGTACGGCGGCTCGCCCAGCCCCCTCACCCGCACCTGGAGCACCTGCATCGCGCCGGTAAAAAACGGGCGGACACATGGGTCCGCCCCTACGACCTCTCTAAAACTCGGATTGCCTGATCTAGGGGCGCACCCGCGTGTGCGCCCGCCTGCACAGCCGACACACCCCGTCCGCTACGCGGACACCCCTCTCAAGAGGGGACTTTCATGCAATACCGCTGCTGGCAGTGTATTCACTTCCCGCCGTACGGCGGCTCGCCCAGCGGAGTAACCCGCACCTGGAGCACCTGCATCGCGCCGATGGACACCGGGAGGCCGTCGATCAACTGCTGGCCGCTGAATATTTTCTGCTCTCCGCCCGCGATCTCGACTTCGTAGAGCTGGTTGCGCTCGACTGTGTACCACTCCGGCCACTCATTGAGGCGGGGGTAGTTGACACTCATGTTCCAGTGCTCGCGGTGGCGCGGGTAGTCAAAATGGACCACCCCGCTCCAGGGTTTTTCACTTTCCACAGCCAGTACCAATGTATCACCATCCAGCGTCGCGCCCAGGGCCAGGTCCTCCCGCCAGCGTTCCAGCCAGCAGCCGCCCGACTGCATCAGGGCGTACATCAGCGCGGTGCGCACGTAGTTGCCGTCGCCGTACCAGTCCTCCACGATCCCGTCGCTGTGCTGGCGCGCCAGGAAGCGCGTGACCGCTGCATCCATCACCGCCTCGGTGCGCTCATCCGGCAGACGGTTGAGCAGCACAATCGCGCTCTCGATAGCATCGGAGTAGGCGTTGGAACCCCAGTCGCGGCCGCCGCCGTCGGGGTCGTCGAGATAGGCCGGCTTGCCGGTCACGGCCTCCAGGGCGCGCTGGACAGCGGCCAGGTACCTCTCGTCCCCGGTGATCAGATAGGTGGTATAAACCGCGTTGAACAGGTAGCCCCAGCAGTGGGCGTGCAGCGAATCCTTCGGCGTACCGTCCAGGTTCGCGCTCATGATCCAGACCCCGTCGGCGTTGAGCCCCACCTCAAGCAGCCGGTCGATCAGCGAGGCCAGCGGCCGGACAAACTCATCGGCACGGGGATGATCGTTCTCCACCAGGTACAGCACCAGCTCGCTCAGCCCCCCGGCGATCTCGTTGCCGTGGTCGTTGAAGTGGAATTCATCCCGCGCCGGCCTCCCGCTCCCGATATCCCATTCATCCGCCGGCAGTCCGCCGGAGCCGGGGATCACCTGCTTGAAATAGAAATCTGCGATCTTCAGCGCGCTCTCCACGTACCACGGGTCGTTGGTGCGCCAGGCCAGCCGGGAGAGCACCTGGAGGAACTCGCCGTTGACCTCGGTGGTCCGGCTCGGCACCCGCCCGAACCTGCTGGTGTATGGCGACTGGGCGATCATGTCCTCGGCGATCCCGGCCAGGCGGTCGTAAAACGCCGGGTGGTTCAGGTACTCCACCAGCGGCAACAGGCCGTCCTTGGCGTACTCGCAGGAGCCGAAGATGATCCGGTCCAGATTGATTTCCTCGTGCTCGAAGCCGCCCTTGGCTTTGACGTTGTCCGAAAGCCAGCTCACCCTCGTGCTGTGCCGGATCTCGTCGCGAAGAAGCGCCATCATCTCGCCGCGGAACCGCTCCGGCTCCAGCATCCACGCGCAGATCGCGAGGTAAGGAAAGAGGTCTGCGGCCGAGTCGCGGATGTACCAGGTGTCGTTCCCGCCCGAGCGCGGCAGGAGACCGGTATTTTCGCTGCGGCGGGCCATCCAAGCGTCGGTCACACTTTTGCTGCGCACCAGCGCCTCATTGGCCCGGCTGCCCCTGGCCCGGGCTGTTTCCAGCGGCCCGGCGAAACTCTGAACGGCAGTCAACAGCACAAAAAGAATCACTGCAAAATTTCTCATCTCCGCTCCTGTCTTATCGTTTCCCGCCTGCTTGATCCCTGCTGATAAAGGTTTAACTACCGGGCGGGCGGCGCGCGCATTTCAATGCGCGCGGACGGCGCGGGCTATGCCCGCCAGCCGGCCGCCTGGGCGAATGCCCAGGCGCCGCCCGCCCCTGTCAGGGTTCCTTCAAGTTTCAATCATATCTGAAATTCCGGGACAACTCTTCATTTCATCCGGTTGGCGCTCTCATGCAGCACCGTATGTTCCACGCCAGATGCGAACTCGAACTTCTCTCCGGAGATAGCACTGAGGTCGTTGGCGACAACGCTGACATTTTCCGTCCCTTTCTCCAGGCGGATGAAAGTGCGACTGTTCTGGTCGGGTC